>JBMCDV010000099.1:0-5845 GCA_048618255.1 Natronomonas sp.
CGGCGAGTACCGGCGGAGGTCGAACAGGAAGTTCGCCGCCTCGTGGTACTCCATACGGTGTGGAGTTCCGGCGGCCGCTTTAGCGTGTCGAACACGGGCGGGACGACTGCAGAGGGCCGGCGGTGGCGGAACGCGCCGGGAACCCGACGCTTATCATTGAAAGCGCGCAACGCATGCTATGGCCACCGAAGTCGCACATCTCATGACTGCGCCCGTGTTGACGACCGACCCCGCGACGCCGGTCGAAGAAATCGCCGACGCGATGCTCGAAGAGGGTATCAACTCCATCGTCGCCATCGACGACGACTGCCGTCCCATCGGCATCCTCACCTCGACTGATTTCGTCCGCATCGTCGCCGAGGGGACGCCGAAGTCGACGACGACCGTCGGCGACCACATGACGACGGAAATCGAGACCACCCGACCCGACGTGCCGATTCCGGAAATCGCCCGCCGGATGGTCGAACGCGACATCAGTCACTTCCCGGTCGTCGACGGCGGCGAGGTAATCGGTATCATCTCGGCGACCGAACTCACAGAATACATCTCCGGGATGGCAATCACAGAGACGGGCGAGTAAGAGAACTCAGTAATACGACCGTTCCACGTCCCGAACCGCCTCGATGCGCTTTTCGATAGGCGGGTGGGTCGCGAACACTCGCTCCAGCGCCGAGCGCTCGCCACCGAAGATACACAGCGCGCTGACGTTGTCGTCCAACTCGGCGTTGCCGCGTTGTCCGGCCGTGCTGATTTTCTGGAGTGCGCGGGCCATCGCGTCGCCGCCGACGTGGGCGGCCGCATCGGAGTCGGCGACGTACTCCCGGTATCGGGAGATGGCCAGCACGAACACCATCGCAACCGACTGGACGAGGATGGATGCGATGTAGCCGAGGATGATGTTCCCGATGCCACCGTCTCGCGAGAAGGCGATGACGAAGTACGCCGCCAACCCGAGCATCGAGGCGATGGACTGGCCCATCACCATCGTAATCACGTCGCGGTTGTCGATGTGGGCGAGTTCGTGGGCGAGGACTGCCTCGAGTTCGTCGTGACTCAGGATGTGCATCAGCTCGGTGGAGACGACGACGACGCCGGCGCCGCGGCGGCCCACAGCGAAGGCGTTGGGAACGCCCATGTCGGCGACCATCAAGCGCGGCTTTTCGAGGTCCATCTCCTCGCTGATGCGCTCGACGGAGCGGTGAATCTCGGGATATCGGTCCTCGGGCATGTCCTCGGCGCCGGTGCTCCACAGCGCCATCTTCTTGCCGACGACGTACTGGAAGCCGGCGAAGGCGACCGTCCCCAGCAGGATGACGGGGATGCCGACGCCGAACACCTCGAAGGCGACGATGGCGAGCATCGCATAGAAGGCAAAGAGGATGCTCCCCACGACCGCCATGCGGGCTTTGAGTCCTACGTGTCTCATGTGCTCCGAGTTGGGATGTTACGGTCAAATGGCTTCTGGCGTAGGTGTCAACACACCACACGACGTTGTGTCGGACTCAAAACGCCTAAGTCCGTCCGCGAACGTCTCTGATGTATGCGAGATGGCGTACTCGTCGGTCGGCCACGGTCGAACCCCAGCGAGTCCGTCGTCTCTGTCGCTTTCTCCAAAGGGAAAGGCAAACGTTCGTAGACCGGTCTCCGGCGGGTCTGGCACCCCCGTCGCAGGTCGACACCGAACGCAGCGCCTCCGAACGCACGACACATCCCACACCATGACACACGACACATTCGACGGCGTCTTCCCCGCGATGACGACGCCGTTCCACGACGACGAAAGCATCGACCACGACACCCTTCGGGCCCACGCCCAGCGACTCGAAACCGCCGGCGTCGACGGCCTCGTACCGGTCGGCACCACCGGCGAATCCGCGACGATGAGCCACGACGAACACGTCGCCGTCATCGAGACGGTCGTCGACGCGGTCGACGACGTGCCGGTCATCGCCGGCAGCGGGTCGAACAACACCCGCGAAGCGCTGGACCTCTCGGAACGGGCCGCCGCCGCGGGCGCCGACGGCCTGCTTCTCATCTCGCCGTACTACAACATCCCCGAACCGGACGGGATGGAACACCACTTCCGTCAGGTCGCCGACGCGGTCGACCTCCCACAGATTATCTACAACGTCCCCGGCCGAACCGGCCGCAACATCGCCGTCGAAACCGCCGTCTCCTTGGCCTCTCACGAGAACGTCGTCGGCTACAAGGCCGCGAGCGGCGACCTCAACCGGACCAACGAGGTCATCGAGCGCACCCGCGAGGAGAACTTCTCGGTGCTGTCGGGCGACGACGCCCTGACGCTGCCCATCATCGCACAGGGCGGCACCGGCTGTATCAGCGTGGCGGCGAACGTCGAACCCGAACGCACCGTCGCCCTCGTCGGGGCGGCCCTGGAGAACGACTTCGACCGCGCCCGCGAACTCCAGTACGAACTGGGTGACCTCTTCCGGACGCTGTTCGTCGAGACCAACCCCATCCCCATCAACGAGGCGATGGCGATGCGGGGTATCCACTCCGATACGATGCGCTCGCCGCTCAGCCCGCTGCAGCCGGAGAACCGCGACCGACTGCGCCGCGTACTCGACGACCTCGAATGAACCTGCTCGTCATCGGCGCGACCGGACGGACCGGCAGCGAAATCGTCGCCGAGGCCAGCGGCCGCGGCCACGACGTGACCGGCGTCGCCACGTCGTCGGACTCCGTCGAGGACGTCCGCGTGTACCCCGAGGAGGACCTCCCCGAACTGCTCGAGGAGGCGGACGTCGCCATCGACTTCACCGTTCCCGCCGCGAGTCGCGACCACGCCGCCCTCGCCGCCGAGGCGGGCGTCCCCTACGTCGTCGGGACGACCGGCTTCGACGAGGAGGGCGTCGAGGCGCTCCGGACTGCCAGCGAGTCGACGCCGGTGCTGAAGGCGTCGAACTTCGCCCGCGGCGTGCAGGCGCTGCTCCGGGTCGTCGAGGCCGGCGTCGAGGCGCTGCCGGGCTACGACGTCGAACTCACCGAGACCCACCACAACGGCAAACGCGACGCCCCCAGCGGGACGGCGAAGACCCTCCTCGATGTCGTCGACTCCGCCCGCGAGGACGCCCTCGACCGCGTCCACGGACGGGAAGGCGAACACGAGCGAGATGATGGCGAAGTCGGCGTCCACGTCCGTCGGGCGGGCAACGTCCGCGGGGAACACGAGGTGTTACTCGCCGACAACGACGAGGTGCTGACGCTGACTCACCGCGCGGAATCGCGTCGGGTGTTCGCGGCCGGCGCCGTCGACGCCGCCGAGTGGGTTCTCGGGCGAGAAGCCGGCTGGTACGACTTCGAGGACGTGTTGTAGTCGGCCGACTCTTTTCGCCGAGGCCAGATTCCAACAGAGCCAAGTCCCGCGTTTCCGTCCGTCGGGGTAATGAGCGTACTCCGAGACGACATCGAGGACCTACAACAGCGAAAGGACGAGGGACTGACGGCCGAGGAGGCCACCGCCGAGGACATCGCCGTCTTAGAGGAGTTCCTCACGGCGCTGGAGGCCGGCGAGGTTCGGGCCGCAGAGAAGAACGACGGCGAGTGGGAGGCGAACGAGTGGGTCAAACAGGGCATCCTGCTGAACTTCGGTCTCCGAAACATCGAGACCCACACCTACGGTGGCGTCGACTACCACGACGTGTTGCCGCTGCGGGAGACCGACGACCTCCCCGAACGCGGCACCCGGAACACGCCCGACGGAACGGTCGTCCGCCGCGGCGCCTACATCGGGTCGGACGCGATTCTGATGAGTCCGGCGTTCGTCAACATCGGCGCCCACGTCGGCGACGGCACGCTCGTCGACTCCTGTGACACGGTCGGCTCTGCAGCCCAAATCGGTGACAACGTGAAGTTGGGCGCCAACACCCTCATCGGCGGTGTCCTCGAACCCGTCGAGGCCGCGCCGGTCGTCGTCGAGGACGGCGTGTCCCTGGGCGCCGGTTGTCGGGTCACGAGCGGGTTCGTCGTCGGCGAGGGGAGCATCGTCGGCGAGAACACGCTGTTGACGCCTCGCATCCCGGTGTACGACCTCGTCGAAGGGGAGGTAATCTACGGCGAGTTGCCGCCCGAGCGGCGGGCGTTCACTCGGTTCGTCGAATCCAGCGTCGGCGACCACGACCTCTTCGAGGGCGGCGCCTACAAGCCCGCCGTCGTCGCCACCGACGTAGAGGAAGAGACCCTGGAGGCGACCCAGCGAGAGGACGCCCTGCGCGATAACTGAGGGCGCTCGAGGGCTTTGCAGCCTGCCACGTTTCGCGACGATAGTGCTCCGTGTCGGCCGAACGTTTATGCACGTACGTACACGTACACAGAGATATGGGGACGAAAACTATCTCGCTCGCGGACGATGCGTACGAGAAGCTTCGGGCTCACAAGCGGGAGGGCGAAAGCTTCAGCGACGTAGTTCGCCGCCTCGCAGGCGGTGTCACGCTTTCCGAGTACCACGGTGTCATCGAGGAGGATACCGCGGACGAACTCGAAGCGATACTGACAGGTCGGCGCGACTCTCGGTCCGAGAACCACCGCGAACGCGTCGATGCCCTCGCCGACGAACTCGACGGATGATCCTGGATTCGACGTTTCTTATCGACGTGTTGCGCGGTAGTGGCGATGTCACCGATACCATCGAGGAACTGGACGCACACGGGACTCCGTTCGTGAGCGCGGTTACCGTGATGGAACTGTGGGAGGGAATCCACCTCGCCGACGCCGACGAGAGTGAGCGGGCAGCCGTCGGGGCGCTTCTGACCGAAATTACGGAACTCCCGTTCGACCGAGAGTGTGCCATGCGGGCCGGAAAAATCGACGCCGAACTCGTCGCTACCGGCGAGCCAATCGATGAGACCGACGTGATGATTGCCGCGACTGCCCTCGTCAACGAACGGCCGGTCATCACCCGAAACGTCGACCACTTCCGGCGAATCGAGGGGCTCGAAGTCGAGACGTACTGACGCTAGTCGGCTGACTCTTCGCTTTCGTCGGCCTCTTCGGCTTCGGCAACGGCGTCCGTTTCCTTTTGTTCGCCTTCGTCCTCGATTTCGATGGTCGTGGCGTTGGCGTCGTCTGCGTCGTCGCCGCCAGCACCCGTGCCGACGGAGAACTTGAACGCGAAGCGGTCCTCGCTGACGACGCTGCCGACAGCGGCACCGAAGGGGCCGAACGTGGCGCCGAGCATGCTTCCGATTGGGTTCGACCGGTCGCCACGTCCGCGCGAATCGTCTTCTGTCATACCCTCCCGTTCACCGTCGAGTAGCCCAAACGTTTCGGTCGAAGCGGAACTCTTGTTACCGACCGTCCCCCTTGTTTCGGCAATGAACATCGCCGCCTCGCCACTCGTCAAGCGCCTCGCCGACTGGGACGCCGACCGTCTCGAGCGCCTCGCGGCGGAACACGGCACGCCGCTGTACGTGATGGACCACGACCGAATCCGCGAGAACTTCGCGCGCTTCGATGCGGCGTTCGACTTCGCCCACGTCATGTACGCCGCGAAGGCCAACACGGGCCGGGCGGTCATACAGACGCTGTACGACGCCGGTGCCGACGTGGAGTGTGCCGCGGCGGGCGAACTCGACCGCGCGCTGAAAGCCGGCGTCGCTCCCGAGGACCTCCAGTACACCGCGGTCAATCCGCCGGACGGCGACCTCGATTACGCCGTCGACCTCTGGGAGTCGACGCCGGAGTTGACGATTACGGCGGGCGCCGAGATGACGCTGGACCGCCTCGAAAAACGTGGCTTCGACGGACGACTCGCCCTGCGCGTCAACCCCGGCATCGGCACCGGCCACCACGAGAAGGTCGCCACCGGCAAGGACGCGAAGTTCGG
>JBMCDV010000100.1:0-5819 GCA_048618255.1 Natronomonas sp.
CATCAGCACCGAACCGTCCTCGCGGTACACCGAGCCGTTGTAAGTGAGCGAACAGCCGGTTTGCGCCGAGAGGTCGACGAAGAACAGCCCCTCGTCGGTGGTTTCGACGTCGAGTTGTCGGACGCTGTCGGTCGCGAGCATACGGCCGCGTTCTAAGGCGTTCAGCGCCGTCGCCGCCGCCCGACCGATGGCCTCGAGGACGACCCGTTCGTGTTCGTTCAGCGCCGCCTCCTCCGTCGTGTACAACGACAGGACGCCGTACGTCGTCTCACCGTAGACGAGCGGGACGGCGGCGATGCCACGGACACCATCCGAATCCATCCACGGCGACCGCTCGGCGATGGCCGCCAGTTCTGCCCGGTCGGTGACGACCTGCAACTCGCCGGTCTCGTAGGCGACGGCGGCCGGAAGGGGGTCCGTCGCCGCGAGGTCGACGCCGAGGTCGTCGGGTCGGACCGCCCACTCGCCGGCCGACGCCGTCGCCGCGAGGGTGTCGCTGGAGCGGTCCGGGACGCCGACCCACGCGAACTCGTAGGTGTCGACGGCCGCGACGCTGTCACAGACGCCCTGTTCGACCTCGGCGCGTCGCTCCGACCCGACGAGTTCCCGGGTCACGTCCTTGAGGAGGCCGTTGATGCGGGCCAGCAGGTGTTCGAGGTTCCGCCGTTCGCGTTTCAGCCCCATCTCGGCCTCCTTGCGCTCGGTGATGTCGGTCTGGAAGCCGACGAAATGCGACACCTCGCCGTCGGCGCCGTGGACCGGCGCGATGACGACGCGGTTCCAGAACGGCTCGCCGTCCTTCCGATAATTCAGTAATTCGACGGAGACGGACTCCCCCGAATCGACCGCCTCCCGCATCGCGGCGATCGCCTCGGGGTCGGAATCCTCACCCTGCAGGAACCGACAGTTGCGACCGACGACGCGCTCTTTGGAGTAGCCCGTCAGCCGCTCGAAGGCGTCGTTGATGTACACCATCGGCTCGTCGGGGCGGTCGGCGTCGGCGATGGTGACGCCGACCGGCGCCTCGTCGATGGCCCGCTCCTTCAGCCGAAGCTCCTCGCGTACCCCGAGGTTCTCGATGGGCATGCGGGCGGCGCCGTCGGTCCGGAGCGGTGGCGCACCCTCGAGTGCCGCACGGAGCCGTTCGAGCAGTCGGCGCTCGGCGTCCGCCGTCGTCTTCGGGACGAACTCGTCGACGCCGGCCGCGACGGCCCGGCTTGCGACCGTCTCGTCGTCCGACACGACGATAACGGGAACCTCGGTGTCGCGTTCCCGAACCGCCTCCAGCACTCCAACCGCGTCGAGGTCCGCATCGTCGACCACCACTACACAGTCGGCTTCGTCGAGTCGAGTCAACGCCCCGGCCGTGTCCGCCGCCGTGAGCACGGCAAACGACCCCTCCGCCTCGATGGCGGCCGCCGAACCGTCGGCCGACCCCGACACGGTGAGCACCCTCGCCCCCTGTGTTCCAGTCATGGATACCTCACTGGTTTGGGTACTGTCGCCGGAGGTATAAACGTGGATGCCGACCGGTGGGTAGAGACGCTCTTTGTTCTACGGTAGCAGAGTTTTCGTTCGACGGGAAGCAGGGGAGGTATGACACGCATCGGTTCGCCCTCGATGGCGCAACTGACCGTCGTTGACGAGCGTTCGTGGGAGAAGACGGTATCGCTCACCGACTGAGAACGACGGTTTATTTCCGACCGCCGTTTCGGTTGGAGAGATGCTCAAAGTCGTCGTCGGACTCGTACGGAAGCAGGGACTCGACTACGAAGCCTTCCGCGACTACTGGCTGACCGAACACGTCCCGCTGGCCGAAGCGATACCCGGACTGGAGCGATACGCCACCTCGTTACCGCGAGACCCCGAGGAGAGGCGTTACGACGGCTTCGCGCAGTTGTACTTCGAAGACGAGGCGACACTGGAGAGAGCCCTCTCATCCGAGGCCGTCGAGCGGACGGGCGCCGACCTCGAGAACTTCGCCGACACCGAGGCCGGCTTTCAGACCGTCGTCGAGGAGACGGTTCACGTCCCATAAATGGACACCGAGGCCCCGATTCGGCACAAGACGTAACTACGGTACCAGAAAATACGGCCGTATGGTGTTCGACGACAGAGCGGCGGAGACGCCGCCACCCGAGGACGTTATCGAGGCGCTGGACGACGACCAGTGTCTCGAGTTGCTGTACGCCCTCGACGAACCGCGGAGCGTGAAGGCCCTCTCGGAGGCGGCGGACGTCCCGTTGTCGACGACGTATCGGAAAGTCAGCAAACTCGAAGGAGCCTCACTGGTCGAAGAGCGGACGGAGATACGGGCCGGCGGCCACCACCGAACCACGTACGCCCTCGATGTCGACCGCGTCGTTCTCGATTTGGCCGGCGGGCCGCCGCTCGGCATCGACATCGTCAGGCCGCCCGAACCCGAAGGCAAGCTCGTCGAGATGTGGTCGGAGGTGCGGAGCGAAACGTGACCGACTTCGTCACGTTCGTCGTCGCGCTGAAGGCCGTCACGCTCGTTCTCGGCGGTCTCATCACGTACTTCGCGGCGAACGCATACCGGCGGACCGGCTCGCGACCCATCGGCTTTCTCGCCGTCGGCTTCGGCTTCGTCACGCTCGGGTCGCTTCTGGCCGGCGCCGCCCACCAGGCGTTCGGACTGCCGGTCAACACGGTGTTGCTCATCGAAAGTGCGCTCGTCGCCGTCGGCTTCGGCGTCATCACCTACTCGCTATACGAGTAGTCAGGCCGGAGTGGTCGGCGGCGTCTTCGGGCCACGGAGGTAGCCAATCGGAGCGGCGACCAATCCGACGACGATGCCGACGAGTATAGAGAGGACGACGCCGACGCTGAGCAGGAACGCGCCGACGAGGAACGCCACGAGGAACGCGACGCCGAAGGCGCCGAAGCCGGCAGCGATGCGCCGGTTGCCCGCCTCCTCGGAGCCGAGACCGAGAGCGACGGCGGCGCCGGCGACCGCACCGGCGACGAGCCCGGCGGGAATGCCGACGAACAGCGAGAACTCCATGCTCTGTCCGACGAATTCGGTGACGGCGACGCCGACGACGACGAAGGCGGCGACGGCGGCTGCGAGTGCAATCGTGAGTGTTTTGAGGTTCATGGGTGTTGTGTCGACTCGAAATCGGGGGTCGACAGTACGGAAAGTGCGTTCTGAAAACGGTTAGTTAGGTGGCCTTTGAAGGCCCGCTTATCCGAGGACGTAGTCGAGCTTCGGGTACTTCTCGATGAGCGCCTGCCCGTCGATTTTGTACTGCTCGATGTAGGCGTCCAGTCCGAGGATGCGCCCTGCGCCGAAGGCCGCGACGGCCAGGAACACGAGCATGTACGCGAAGTCGCCGTTGATGACGCCGTGGGCGACGTCCCAGTTGGCGAGGTAGAACATCACCATCATGAGCGCGCCGAAGAACGCCGCGAGGCGGACGAAGGCGCCGACGATGAGTCCGAGGCCGATGGCGAGTTGCCCGAACGGGACGGCCACGTCGATGACGGCGAGTGCGGTCGGGTTCGAGGCAATCCACGTGAAGAACCCGACTGCGGGACCGCCGTTGGCGGGCACCGCACCCATCAGATAGCCGGCGGCGGTGAACGGTTCGGCCGCCAGCAACTTCGAGAGGCCAGCGTTCAGGAACGCGATACCCATCATGAGCCGCAACGACAGGACGAACCACGCGCTGAGGCTGTGGGCTTTGCCGGTGACGGTGAAGTTACCGATTTTGCTCTGGAAGACGTTCGGTCCGGTTTGAGTGGTGTTGGTTGCCATTAGTGTTCTCCTCGAATAGAGAGACGCTAGGAAACAGTATATAGCGCGTAGCCAATTCCCGAAACCGGAGAAACGGTCGTTTGAGGGAGAAAGCGAGGCCGATTTCGTGATTTCGGCTAAAAGATTATCTCCCGCCGTCGACGGCGTCGACCAGCGAGACGACCTCTGCGATGTTGCCACCGTTGTGGGCAGTCCGGCGGATGCGCTCGATAAGACGACCGTAGAGATACGCCCCGTCGTCAACGTCGTCGTAGAGCTCTCGGTCGAACTCGTCGAGCGCGTCGAGGACCGCGGCCCGACGGTCGAGGGCTTCGACCGGCTGGCCGTCGAGTGCGGCCGTGACGACGCCGCGAGCGTCGGCCGCGAGGGATTCGATTCGGTCAGCGGTCCCCGAGTCGGGCGGATTCGACTGCCGGTCGGCGATTTCGGCGATGCCCTCGGCGTGGTCGGCGACCCGTTCCAGTTGTCTGGCGATGCGGAACTGCGTGAACGCTGTCAGTCGGTCGGTCTTCAACTGGTCGATTTCGCGCACGTCGACGAGGACGCGGTAGAACTGGCGGCTGACGAGTGCGAACAGTCGGTCGACGTCATCGTCGCGCAGCGCGAACCGATGGGCGAACTCGGCGTCACCAGCCGTGACGGCCTCGACGGCGTCGCGATGCATCGGCAGCGCCAGCTGTCGGAGTTGGCTAATCGTCTGTTCGAGCGAAATCTCCGCCGGGTCAAGCAGGCTCCGAACGACGAGCGACCGGGTCGTCTCCTCTGCGACCTCCATGCCGACCAACTCGGTGACGGTTCTGGTCGCGGCCCGCCGTTGTTCGGGCGAAAACCCCGTTGCCGACTCGATTTCGATGGTGTCGGCACCGGCGGCGTAGGCCGCCTGGACCTGCCGGACGAGCGTTCCAGTCTCGACTGCGTCGGCGTCGACGACTGCCCGCCGGTCGGCGCCGGCGTGTTCGGTCGGCGCGACGACGAGTCGGTCCTCGAAAGGGTAGATGAACAGCCCGGTGCCAGGCGTGATGCCGCGCTCCTGGGCCCAGCCTTTCGGAATCGAGACGGTGAACGTCGACCCACCGGCGAGTTGGACCTTCCGTTCGGCCGGCCCGCCGTCGGTGGCAGTTCGTTTCATATCAGTAAATCAACTCGTCGTCGTGTTCGACCATGTAGACGATTCGTGCACAGACGTTGACCGCGTGGTCGGCGACCCGTTCGAGGTCCCGAATCGTCAACAACAACCGCGAAGCGTCTTCGAGTATCGCCGCCGACTCGTCGCCGTAGTTCGTCCGCAGTAGGTCCGCGACGACAGTCTCGCTGGCCGTCTCACAGAGCTGGTCGATATCGTCGTCGCGCAGCGCGACCTCACGTGCAATCCCGGCGTCGCCGAGGTCGTAGGCGTCGATGGCGTCGGCGACCATCACCCGCACCCGCTCGCCGATGTGTCGGATGTCGACCTCCGGGTACCGCTCGCGTTCGGCGTCGAGCGCATACCCCGCGAGGTTGCTTGCGAGGTCGGCGACGCGT
This sequence comes from Natronomonas sp., assembly GCA_048618255.1. Classification (GTDB taxonomy): domain Archaea; phylum Halobacteriota; class Halobacteria; order Halobacteriales; family Haloarculaceae; genus Natronomonas. Next base: position 5,300 of record JBMCDV010000100.1, read on the forward strand.
TCGAGGTCCGTGAGTATCTTGAACGACGACGCCACGAACCGGAGGTCCGTCGCAACCGGCTGTTGGAGCGCGAAGAGACCGATGCAGTCGGATTCGAGGTCGAGATACGTCTCGTTGATTTCGTCGTCACCCTCGATGACCTCCCGAGCGAGCTCTTCGTCTTTCGCCTCCAGTGCCGTCAGCGCGGCGTCGTAGCGGCCGAGGACGACCTCGCCCATCTCGACGACATCGGCCCGGAGCGCCCGCAGTTGGCGCTGGTAGTCCGTCCGTGGCATGGTTATCCGAACTTGCCGGTGATGTAGTCCTCGACGCGGTCGTCGTCGGGGTTTTCGAACACCGTCGAGGTGTCGTCGAACTCGACGAGTTCGCCACCGGTGAGGAAGACCGCCGTTTTATCGGAGATTCGGGCGGCCTGCTGCATGTTGTGGGTGACGATGACGACGGTGTACTCGGCGGCGAGGTCCTCGATGAGGTCCTCGATCTGGGAGGTCGCCACCGGGTCGAGCGCGCTGGCCGGTTC
>JBMCDV010000101.1:0-5799 GCA_048618255.1 Natronomonas sp.
CCTCGTCCCCCTCGTCCACCATGGCCAGGATGCTCATGAATATGGAGTGCTTGGTGGGCGTTACCAGGACGTTGGAGGCGTCGCAGGGTATGCCGTTCTCCTCCCTGCTCTTCTCCGCCACCAACTCCCTCAGCTCCGGGAAGCCGGCGGAGGGGGTGTAGTGGGTGTACCCCTCCTCCAGCGCCCGTATCGCTGCCTTTCGGATGTTCTCTGGCGTGGTGAAGTCCGGCTCCCCCATGGAGAAGGAGAGTATGTCCTCACCCTTCTCCTTCAGCTTGGAGACCATGTTGGCGATCCTTACCGTTCCAGATTCGGGCATGTACCCCATGCGTTTGGCGACCATCGATTCGCCGTTATCGAGTCTAAGGTTTATTCATTTTCCGCATGGACTGGAGGGACCGTCCGATGAAGGGGGCTACGAAAGTGCTAAATAACCGTCCAGAGCTAAGGCTGAACGGGAGTAGAAATGCCGTTTGAACTCGACATGACCAGTCTCCGCCACGGAACCGAGCTGGTGAAGAGAGGATTTGCCCAGATGCAGCAGGGCGGAGTGGTGATGGACGTGACCAACGCGGAGCAGGCCTCCATAGCCGAGGAGGCCGGCGCGGTCGCCGTCATGGCCCTGGAGAGGGTGCCGGCCGACATCAGGGCCGAGGGCGGCGTGGTGCGTATGGCCGACCCGGCCAAGATCGTGGAGATCATGGATGCGGTGACCATACCGGTCATGGCCAAGTGCAGGATCGGTCACTTCGTGGAGGCCCAGATACTGGAATCCCTGGGAGTGGACATGATAGACGAGTCGGAGGTGCTCACCCCGGCCGATCCCTTCTATCATGTGAACAAGAGGGACTTCACCGTCCCGTTCGTGTGCGGTGCCAGGGACCTTGGGGAGGCCCTCAGGAGGATCGACGAGGGGGCCGCCATGATTCGAACCAAAGGCGAGGCCGGTACCGGCGACGTGAACCAGGCGGTCACCCACCAGCGCAACATCCAGCGGTCGATTCGGAAACTCTCCGGCATGAACTACGAGGAGCGCGACGAGTGGGCGCGCAACCACGAGGCCCCGCGAGAGTTGGTCCACGAGACCGCCGAGATGGGCCGACTGCCCGTCGTCAACTTCGCCGCCGGCGGCATCGCCACGCCCGCCGACGCCGCGCTCATGATGCAGCTGGGCTGTGACGGCATCTTCGTCGGCTCCGGTATCTTCGGCGCCGAGGACCCCACCGCGATGGGCACCGCCATCGTCGAGGCCGTCAACAACTACGACGACCCCGAGACACTCCGCGACATCGCCAAGGGCATCGGCAAGGGCATGAAAGGGCAGGCCAACGAGACGATGCCCGAAGAGGAGAAACTGCAGGGCCGCGGCGTCTGAACGTACGGTAGTCAACTCCCCGACGACATTTTTACGGGCTCGCCGACTCGACTCCCGAGTCATGACGCCGCTCGATATCGGCATCGTGACCGGCGAGAAAGCCCCCTCCCTCACCGACGACGGTACGGCACTCGCCGCGGAGCTATCGACTCGCGGTATGGACGCCCGGCCGGTCGTCTGGAGCGACGACGAGACCGATTTCGAAGCACTCGATGCCGTGATGTTCCGGTCCTGCTGGCAGTACCACCGGGACCCAGAAGCGTTCCGGAACTGGCTGGACGCCCTCGATTCGACCGGCGTCCCCGCGTTCAACCCGACATCCGTCGTTCGCTGGAACATGCACAAGTCCTACCTTCGGGACCTCGCCGACGCGGGCGTCGACATCGTTCCGACGGCGACGGTTCCGACCACGAGCGACCGGGGGCTGGGAACGATACTGGAACGTCGCGACTGGCGAGAAGCCGTGGTCAAGCCGGCCGTCGGAACGAGTTCGGCCGGCGTCTGGCGCGTTTCGCGTGCGGCCGCCGCCGACGGCGATATCCGAGAGCGGTTCGCCGAGGCTCGCGCCGACGGTGACCTGCTCGTCCAAGAGTACCTCCCGGAAATTTTCGACGGCGAACGCTCGCTCGTCTTCTTCGGCGGCGAGTACAGCCACGCCTCCCTCCGGATGCCTGCTGAAGACGACTTCACCGCCAACGAGACGGTCGAAGCCGACACACCCGACGAACACACGATAGCGACGGCAGAGTCAGCTCTGGCCGCCGCACGGGACCGATTCGGCCTCGACCCCACGGCACTGCCGTACGCCCGCGTCGACGGTATCGTTCGGGACGGGGAGTTCCTGCTGTCGGAACTCGAACTCATCGAACCGTTCCTCGGTCTCGAGCGTTCTCCCGGCGCCGTCGAACGCTTCGCCGACGCAGTCGAGGCGGCTCTCGACGCGTCCAACACTGCATAAGAAGCGCTCTCGTCTCCGAGAGCGGGGTCGACGACCTCCGTCAGAGGGTCGCGTTCAGACGTAGCCTTCGTCTTCGAGGCCGTCCATCAGGGCGTCGACGAGTTCGTCGACGCTGTCGTAGGGGTAGTCGGCCTGTCCCGATGCCTCCTGGTTCAGTTCCATCGCCGTGATGGTCTCGTCGCCGATGTCGAACGTCGTGCCGGGGCCCTGCGGGAGGGCGGGCACGAGGTCCATCGGGCTGTTCACGGGGTAGTCGGCGCCGCCGAAGGCGTTCTCGAACTGCTCTCGAACTGCGTCTCTGTCTGCCATGGTGCACCAGGAAGGTTCTCGGGATTCGAGTTGGGCGTGATGCCTCTCAATGCTGGCCGTTTAAAACGAGACGAGTCGGCACCGCTCAGTACGTGTACTCCGTATCGATGCGCTGGCCCGTCTCGCTCATCGCGACGGCGGCCTCGCTGTACTGCAGGACTTTCTGCATGTCTCCCTCGATGTCGAAGACGCCGGACATCATCCCGTCTATCGGGCCGATGTCGCCTTGATTGAGTGCGACCCAGTCGCCGTAGTCGCCCCGATAGACGAATCCGGCATCGGCCTCGTCGGGGGAATCGATTTCCCGCGCTTCGGTGCAGGTGCCGTCGTCGAGGGCGATGAAGAAGTATCGGTCCTCGGGGAGTCGGTCGTCGGCGCGGATGTGGAACACGAAATCCCCGTTGAACCCGACGCCCCACCCCTGTCCCTTCTCGGCGTACTCGTCGTTGTCGTTCAGTTGTTCGCGCCACTCTACGATCCACTCTTCTGATGGGAACGGGATTGCCATATGTGAACTCCTGTGGTATGCGTCGACAACCCGGAATCGGGCGTACTGGAGATAAAAGTTCGGCACGGCATCCGCGGTAGCGTTAAGTCGGCGGTGAGACGGTCGATGTGGCATACCGCTCGTGCCGGACCCCGAACGCTTCGAGGAGTCCCCGGGCCGGAACCGGCCGCGAGGTCGACAGTGTCGGCGCCACCCGTCGACGCCGGCGACAGCGTCCGGCTTAAATGGCCGTGTACACCCCCCGCAACGCTTTATTACATAGCAAAGACACACCCGTGTAGATACTCGTGACTACCCGTAACGTACAGAGTCAACCCGAGGCGTCCGAGGAGGCTGCCTCGCTGGACGACGGGGTCTTGGGGGCGGCCCTGGTCGGGTCGATACTCGGCGGTCTCGCCGGCCTCGCAGTCTTCAACAGCCTCACGCCGATTCACCTCGCGTTCATCGGCAGCGTCGTCGGCGTCGGCGGCACCGCGAGTTACGGTGCGTGGCTCGGCTTGGCCCTCGTTCTCGGGCTGGTGTTCGCGGCGTTCGCGGCGCCGGCTATCACCGCCTACACCGCCGTAATCACGTGGTTGACCGCACGACTGACACCGTTCCGCAAACTCGTCCAACCGTTCGTCATGCGCTCGCCGCTGGGGACGACCGCCGCAGGCGTCGGCCTCCTCTACGGCGCCCTCGTGGGCGTCGTCGTCGGCTTGGTCGCCGTCCCCTCGCTCATTCCGGCGGCCGACGTGCCGCTGACGAACACGAACATCGTCGTCGGCTACGCCGTCTTCGGCCTCGTCTTCGGTCTCGGCTACGGCCTCACGCTGGAAGGGACGATTCCGCTCCCCTCGTTTTCGTTCATCAGTCCGCGGGTCCGGGCGACGGTCCTCGCGCCGCTTCTCGCCAGCACCCTCTCGGGCGCCATCGTCTACTCCCAACAACCGCTGTATCTCCGCTACCTCGGCGCGATAGCCGGCGACGGTGTCCCGACGACTGGGCTCGGTATCTGGGTCGGACTCACCGCCGTATTGGGGTTGCTGTTCGCGCTCATCGCCGGCGGCCACGCCGCCCGCGGCAACGGCACCACCGGTTACGGCTTCGTCTACGGCATCGTACTGGCAGTCTTCGTCGGCCTGCTCGCGGTGCCGGCCGTCGCCTCCGCGGTGACGCCGTTCGAACTCGGCTTCGGCAACGTCGCGGTGAGCACCCTCGGCGCGTTCGTCGTCTACGGCGTCGTCCTCGGGTCGACGTTCGGAAAGGTCGTCAACCAACGGCCGCTCCGTCCCGCGTTCCTCGTCGGCCGAAGCCGCGCCGTGGTGTTCTCGGCGCTCGTCGCCGGCGCTGCCTCCGGCGGACTGCTGTACGCCAGTTCTCCGGTCTACCTCCGTCTGCTCGGTGCCATCGTCGGCTACGGCGGCTCCGCCGGCATCGGGTTCGGCATGTGGCTGGGCCTCACCTTCCTGTTCGCGATGGCCTTCGCCGCGCTCGGCGCCCGTCGGGTCGAACGGACCGACGTACCCGCCCAAACCGGGATGAAAGCCGGTGCGGTGTACGGTGTCCTCCTCGTCTTCGTCGGGATGCTCGTCATGCCGTCGGTCATCAGTTCGGCGACGCCGTTCGGACTGCCGACGCCGCACACCAGCGGCACCGTACTGGGTGCCTACCTCCTCTTCGGTGTCGCGCTGGGCACCGTCTACGAGGGGACCCGTGGTGCCGGTCTCACGCCCGCGTTCCTGCACGGTCGCGGCGTGCCCGTCCTCGGCGGCGCCGCCGTCGGTGGCGTCGCCGGTATCGGCCTCATTTACGGCGCGCTCCCGCCGAACCCCTACCTGTTCGTTCTCGGTAACATCGTCGGAATGCCGTCGCTCACTGGCGGCGTCGCAGTGTGGTTCGTCCTTTCGCTCCTCGCCGGCCTGCTGTTCGTTCCGCTGGCGGCCGGAACGCTCGAACGCCGTCTCGGCTTCGTCCGCGGCGTCGGCGTCGGCGTCGTCTACGGTGCCGTTCTCACCGTCGCTTTCGGCGTCGTTGGAATTCCGGCGGCCACCGCCATCGACCTGCCCCACACTGCACCGCCGGTCGCCGGCTACTTCGTCTTCGGCGTCGCGTTCACCCTCGTCTACACGCAACTCCGGAAGCGAACCATCATCCGCGAGGAACTCCCCACGTCGACGGCCATCGGGACGAGCGGTCAACGCGCCATCGTCTTCGGGTCGCTGTTCGGTGGCTCCGTCGGCGGCCTCATCGTCCACCACATGGTCGGCGGCGGCGCGATGCGATTCCTCGGCGCCATCGTCGGCTACGGCGGCAGCGTCACCGTCGGCTGGGCCGTCTGGCTCGCCATCTCGCTGATTCTCGGGCTGACGTTCGCCGTCGCCGTCGGCCCGCGACTCAGCCAGTACGCCCGCTCGATGGACGAGTTCGTCGAAAGCGACGCCGACCTCGACGCCGTCTTCGGCGACTTCCTCGACCGTGCGCCCGTCACCACCACGGCCGCCGTCGCCGGCTTCGTCTACGGCATCGTCGCAGCCATCGCCGTCGGCGCCATCGCGGTTCCCCTCGCGGTCAACACCGTCACCCCCTTCGGACTGTTCGTCCCGACGCTCCAGCCGTGGTTCCTGCTCGCGTTCGTCCTCTACGGACTGGTGATGGGCGCGGGATACG
>JBMCDV010000102.1:0-5791 GCA_048618255.1 Natronomonas sp.
TAGTCGTTCTGGTACTCTTTCTCGAAACCGCGGAACTCGGTACGGTGTGCTTCCTCGTCGGCCAGAATCGTCACCGCGAGGTCTTCCGTGACGGGGTCGTCGGCTTCCTCCGCTGCGGTGATGAGCGTCCGATAGGTCTCGATAGCTCCCTCCTCGGCGTCGAGGACGCCGCGGATGACCGAAATCACGTTCGTCGAGTCCTCCGGCGGCTGGAGGGTGTCCTGTCTGGCGACGAACTCCGCCGACCCCGGCGGTCGGGCGTCCAACTGCTTGAGACGCTGGCCCAGCCGTTGGGCGTGGTCTAACTCCTCTTGGATGTCCTGCTGGAGGCTCTCTTTGATTTCCTCCGCACGGACCCCGTCGAGCACGATAGCGTTCGTCTGATAGTTCATCACCGTCTCCATCTCGTCGCTGTAGGCTTTCTTCAGGATTTCGACCACTCGCTCGGTTGCTTCGGATTCGGACATGACACTTCCGAGTTCGGGCCGAAGCGTGAAGAATCCCCCTTCGAAGTGGTTCCTCGCGAACAGATTCCGTCGCCACGTTCGAAAAACATTCGTCACAGTTTGAGGGTAGAACTCAAATGTTCGTCTTATAGATTCGTAGAAAGATTTAGGTAACACCGCATTGTACGCGTATTCGTTCCGATGTACAACAACAAGGTTCGGACCGCGGTTGCACTACACCTGACCGGCACGCTGACGGAGGGCGAGGCGGCCCGACACGCCGGACTGTCGCGTGCGCAACTGCGCCGCTACACCCGAACCTGCGGCGCCATCGTTCCGGCGCCATCGACCGACGACCTCGACGCCGAACTGCAAGAACACGCCGAGTCGAACGCCGTCCGCCTCGACGGTTAATCGAGCAACCGGGTGAGTTCGGCCGCCGTCTCGGCTTCCAACCCCCGAATCGTCTCGACGATATCGCTCCGCCGCTCGCCACCGTAGCGGTCGCCGGCCAGCGCGTGGAACTTATCCTCGACGACGCCCCACGAGGCGGCGCGTGCGGGGTGCCCGGTAAACCACTTCTCTTCGGCCTCGTGTCTCGCCCCGTCGTGGCAGTCGACGGTGACGCGGGCCGGCAGTTCGCCACGTTCGGCTCGCTCGCGGAACTCGCCGTCGATTCGGGCGTCGACGGCCGACGCGACCGGTCGGAGGTCCTCGCGGGCGGCGGGACGTTTCGTCGCATCACGGTCGACGAGGGCAGCAGCGAGCGTCACGGGGTCGAGCGCTTCGACGGCTTCCGGGTACGTCTCGACGGTGACCGAGTCGATGTCGGCAGGGTCGAGCGTCACGTCCGAGGCGAGGTCCAACGCGGCTTCGAGCGTCGACTGGGCGTGTGGATGGGCGTCGTAGGGGCGGATGGCCGCGTCGCGAACCCGCTCACAGCCGGGGTCGAGGTCCAGATCGAACGGGCCGACGAGGTCGTGCCATCCACCCGGTCCCGCGATGGCGTCGGGGCCGACGACGCCGCTTTCGGCCAGGAGACACGCCGAAACCGCCCCGTGTGTCGCGTTTCCGCCCACGACCGGGTCGAACTCGTCGTCGACGGCGAGCGTCCCGCGACCGGCCGCGATGCCGATTGCGCTTTCGAGACGACCGGTCCCGAACCCAAGCGCCCGACCGACGCCGGCCGCCGCCGCGATGGCGCCGTGAGTCGCCGGGTGGAAGCCGTCCAGCGGCGCGTGCCATGCCAACTCGCCGTGAATCTCGTGGGCGGCGGCGACGCCGGCGAGGAGTTCCTCGCCCGTCGCGCTTCGGGCCTCCGCGGCCGTCAGCACCGCGGCGACGGAAATCGAGGCCGACCCGAGCGAGGGGGCGAGAAACACCGTCCCGTTGCCCGCACAGGCCAGCGCACCGTTGTACATCGCGGCGTCCGACGCCGACGCGCTCAACTCCGACCCCCATAGCCGGCTTCGGCCCGTCGCGTTCTGTGTCGCTACGGTACGGCGAACGCCGTCGGTCGGTGAGGTGTCGACGCTGTCGATGGCAACGGCGACGGCATCGAGCACGCGGCGTTTGGCCGCCTCCCGAACCGCTTCGGGCAATCCGTCGTAGGTGACGCCCGCCGCGAACTCCGCGAGGGCCCCGGTCGATGTCATGCCAGACGATACCATGTCCGGCTTCAAAAACGTTCGCAGGCGGTGGGTTCAGGGCCGGGTCGTCGCCCACACCGCGAGCACGCCAAGGATGATAGCCGGCACCATCGGCAACGCGAGGTACGTGTCCCAAAAGGAAAGCCCGAGCTGGGAGCCGAGGTACGGGTAGGCGTAGATGATGCCCGGAACGACGACGAACGCGACGAAGACGGCCGCGACGAGCGTCCACCCACGTCTGTCGAACTCGCGGTCGGCGTCGTCGGGATGGACGGTCATCGGGTCTCGCTCGTCGCCGTCGTCGCCGTCGTCGCCGTCGGAAGCGGCCTCTACGGACGATTCCGGGGTGTACTCGTCCTCCTCGTCGAAGGCATCGGGGTCGTGGGTGTACCCGTCACTCATTATCGTCGGGGTCGTACTCGCTGTCGGGGACGACGACCACCGACCCGAACCCTTCCCGTCCTTCGAGCATCTCGTGGGCGCGCGCCATCTCGCTCATCGGCAACACCGCACGGACGTGCGGTTCGAAGGTGCCGTCGAACACCTTCGCCATCACGTCGTCCATCTCGCCGGGCGTCCCCATCGTCGACCCGAGGATGTCGAGTTGCTTCCAGAACACCTTCGGGATGTTCGTCTCCGGCGTCACGCCGGAGGTCGCACCGCAGGTGACGACAGTCCCGCCACGGGCGGCGGCCGACAGCGAATTGTCCCACGTCGCTTCACCGATGTGGTCGACCACCACGTCGACACCGCGGCCGTCCGTCTCGGATTTGATGACCTCGGCGAAGTCCTCCTCTTCGTAGTTGACGAGGTGATCGGCGCCGCAGTCGTGAGCGTGGTCGAGTTTCGCCTCCGAGGAGGCCGTCGCCCACACCTCACACCCCTCGTTGGCGGCGATTTGGACGCAGGCGTGGCCGACGCCGCCGGAAGCACCCAACACGAGGACGGTGTCGTTCTGCTGGATTTCGGCACGCGTGACGAGCATCCGCCACGCCGTCTGGAAGACGAGCGGCGCCGAGGCCGCGGTGACGAAATCGACGTCCTCGGGCAGTTCGATGAGGTTCGTCTCGGGAACCGCCGCCAGCTCGCTGTGGACGCCGCGGACGTGTTCGCCTATCATCTTGTAGTCGACACACAGCGACTGCTCGCCCTTCCGGCAGAACTCACACTCCCCGCAGTACAGTCCGGGGTCGACGACGACGCGGTCGCCTTCCTTGAAGCGGGTGACGCGTTCACCGACCTCGCTGACGACGCCTGCACCGTCGCTGCCCGGGATGTGCGGCAGTTCCTCGGGACTCGGCATCCCGCGTCGAGTCCACACGTCGAGGTGGTTCAAACCGCCCGCCTTGATGTCGACGAGCACCTCGTCGGGGGCGATATCTGGGTCCGGGAACTCGTCGTACTGGAGCACGTCGGTCGAACCGTGTTCGTCGTAGAAAACCGCCTTCATACTCGCCCTTGGGTGCGGGGTGTGCAAAACATTAGCGGAGTCGGAGCGACCCCGGTGGAGTTTAGCGGCCGGCCGACACAGACCGACACATGAGCGACGACGACCACGACCACGGCGACGGACACCACGACGGCAGCGAACACAGCCACGACCACCACGCCCACGACCTTGACGAACTCGGCGTCGCGGTGTTGACGGTTTCCTCCTCGCGGAGCATCGAGGAGGACCCCTCCGGTGCCGCCATCGTCGACCTCGTGGAGGAAGCGGGCCACACAGTGGTGGTTCGGGAACTCGTCGGCGACGACTACGACAGCGTTCAGGATGCCGTCGACCGCTTCGTGGGTCGCGAGGATACCGACTGTGTCGTGACGACCGGCGGCACCGGCGTCACGCCCGACGACGTGACCGTCGAGGCAGTCGACCCGCTGTTCGAAAAGGAACTGCCGGGGTTCGGCGAACTGTTCCGGTCGCTGTCGGTCGAAGAAATCGGGACCCGCGTCGTCGGCACGCGTGCCACCGCGGGCATCGCCGACGGCGTCCCCGTGTTCTGTCTGCCCGGCAGCGAGAACGCGGTTCGTCTCGCAGTCGACGACATCGTCGTCGAGGAGGCGCCGCATCTCGCCGGTCTCGCGCGTCGAGACGACGATACCGAGGAAGGCGACGAGTCCGAGAAGGGCGACGAGAGCGCCTAGGGAAGCGGACAGAGACTCGCCGTCAAAAGCGCCCGCTCCTCGCTTTCGTTTCGCGCGCCGTGTTCGACGCCGCGTTCGTTGTGGACGACCGCGGGCGCGGAAACCGTCTCCTCGGTGCCGTCCTGTGTGACGACGACTTCGCCCGCCAGAAGGTGAAAGACGTTCTCGCAGTCGTCGTGGACGTGTGGGTCGAACGCCCCACCGGGACCGAGCGCGAACAGTTTCACGAGCACGTCGTCGTGGACGACCAGTTCCGCCGTTTCGACTTCGCCGGCGGCGGGGTCGACCGCCGGCAGTTCGTTCAGCGTCATACCGACCGATTCGGCCACGAGAACTTAACTCTCTGCCGTCGACGGCGGGTCGGTCAGTCGGCGCTGACTTCGCGGCCACCGCCGGCAGAGACGCCGTCTTCGCCAGTGTCGAGCATCGACCTGACGGAAGGCGCCAATCGCGAGACTTTGCTCGCGCCGTCTTTCTCCTGGACGATGAGGCCGTCGTCGGCGAGTCGCGAGAGGTGATACGACACCGTGCTGTAACTCGTCTCCACCTCGTCGACGATGTCGCCGACGGTCGCCGCGCCGTACGTCCGAAGCACGTCGATGATGGCGGCACTGGAGTCCTTTTCGAGGGCCGCAGCCAGTTCCTCGTTTTCCGTCCCGATGGGAAACAGCCGTCTGTTGCCACGTAACTTTCGAGAGGTGACGAGGCGTTCGCGTTCGAGAACGCGGAGATGATGGCGGACGGTCGAAAGCGGCGTGTCGAGGTCGTCGGCGAGCGCCGACAGCGAGACGCCGGGGGAGTCCGTGATGCGGTCGTGAATTCGCTCTCGTGTCTCGTGTTCGAGCGGGTCGGAGCCGTCGTGGCGACCGAAACGGAACATCGCACCGAACCGCCCCAGCCAGTCGGCGACGAGTGCGGCAGTTATCGAGAGGAACCCACTCCACGGTTGAGCCACCGCGACGAACATTGCCGTGCCGAGCGCGGGGGTGTAATCGAGCAGCGCGGCGCCGTCGAACCACTCAAGGGACGCGTGAGTCTCTCCATCGTCTTCGGCGGTCGGTTCCGCCGATTCGCCGTCAGCGGTGTCACCGCCGGTCGTCGGCTCCACGGCGATGGCGTCGGTATCGGCGGCCGCTGTCTCGGCGTCGGCGTCACCGTCCCTCTCCGTCGATGCCGAAGGAGCGGCGAGTTCGGGGGCGTCGACAGCATCGGCATCCGTCGGCGGCGTCACCGACGAACCGGAGTTGGACGTCGTCGACTTCGAGAGCGGAACGTCGACTGTCAACCCCGGCGCCGAGTTCACCGTCGCGCCCATCTCGACGGCGACGCCTCCGGAAGCCACGTCGACGACGGGCGCCCCGGTGAGCGGCACGAGCCGTTCGGTGGACTCATCGTCGCCGTCAGTGCCGTCCACTGCCGTTCCCGCTGTGGCGTTCGTAACGTTCGTGACGGCCGTAGCATTCGTGGCGTTCGTGGCGTTGTCGAGGACTGTTCTCGTCGCGTTCTCGACGGTTCGTGTCGTCGTCTCCGTCAGATTTCGAACCGAATCGGAGT
>JBMCDV010000103.1:0-5734 GCA_048618255.1 Natronomonas sp.
CGGTAGACCTCCTCCCGACGGCCGATCGGGAGAAGGAGGCTCGCGGCCTCTCCGTCTCCGCCCCCGGCGCGTCCCGCCACGGTCGCCCGGATCGTGCCCCGTCCGATCGCCCGGCGCACGAGGTTCTCCTCGACGCGAACGGCCTGGATCCGGCGGAAGCGCACCGTGTCCCGGTGCTCGGTGAAGAGGCCGCGACGCACCCCGAGCGTGTCGTCGGCGGCCGACAGCGTGAAGTCCCAGTGCGTGAAGACGGTCGCGACGACCGACAGGAAGAATCCGATCAGGAGCGCGAAGAGCACGAGAACGGCGAGAATCCGGATCCCCACGACCGAGGTCGGATCGGGCGCCTGCTGGAGGAGCTCCGACCCCGCGGGATGGACGGCGACGCACTGCTCGACCGGTTCTTCGCGTCGGTCGAAGAGGACGTACAGGAGGCGGAGCTCCAACGCACGCCATGAGCCTCTCGACCACCTACCTGCTTCGGGTGATGGCGCTGGAGGAGTGGCGACTCCACGGCCGGATGTTCGGCGGGAAGCGCTTCGCGATGTTCCCCGTCTTCGTCGCCGCGGTCGCCGCCGGCACAGCCGCGTTCTTCGCCCTCGCCAACGCCGACACGGGCCTGCTCATCGCCGGGCTCCATCTCGTCGTCGCCACGCTCGGCCTGCAGGTCGGCACCGTCGGACTGGTCGGCCGGGACGCCCTCGAAGACCTGCTGGGGGAGACGACGCTGTTGCTGTTCTCGGCCCGTACCCTCCCGGTCGAACCGAAGAAACTGCTCGTCGCCTTCCTCGTGAAGGACGTGGCCTACTACGCAGTTCTGTTCTTGCTGCCGCTGACCGTCGGCCTGGTGCCGCTGGTCGTGATGGCCGACGTCCCCGCCGCCCGCCTACCGCTGCTGTTCGTCACCAGCGTCGGGATGTTCGCGCTGGGCGTCACCGCGAGTTTCGCGCTCGTCGGCGTCCACACGCGCTCGCGGACGGCCTCCATCGCCGCCGTCGTCGCCGTCGTCGCCGCGCTGCTCCTCGATGGGTCCCGGGTACTCGCTGTCACGCCGTACGGTCTGCTGGCCGACATCCGGCCACTGACCGTCGCCGGCAGTCTCCTGGTTCCGGTCGCACTCGGTGTCGTTGGCGTCGTCGCCTTCCGGTTCGACCGCCGGACGCCCTCCCGGACCGCCGCCAACCGATTCGGGTGGCTCCACCGGAAACTGGGGGCCGCCGACGAACAGGGCCTGCTGGCGAAGTCGCTGCTCGACGTGGTGCGCTCCTCGGGCGGCCTCTGGAAGGTGGCCTTCTCACAGGGGCTGGTGTTCGCCGTTCTCGCGGTCCTGCTCGCGTTCCTGCCGGACGTGGTACCGGTCCGGCCCGAACCGGGACTCACCATCGCCGCCGTCCTCGCGCTGGGGTCGTTCACGACGTACAACTGGCTCTGTCAGTTCGACGATACGGCATTTTACCTCCGACATCCAGTCTCGCTGTCGGCGGTGTTCCGGGCGAAACTGCTGGGGTTCTGTCTGCTCGCGTTGCCCTCGGGATTGGCCTTCCTCGCCGTTGGTGCAGTCGTCTTCGGCACCGGGACGATGGCCGTCGGCGTCGCCGTCTTCGCGCCGCTGTGTCTGTACGTCTTCGGCGTGACGGCATACGTCGCCGGACTCGAACCCACCGAACTGCTGTTCGATACGCCCGTCTTCGCCGCGTTCACGCTCTCGATGATGGTCGTCCTCATTCCGCTCGTCGTCGCCGCCATCGCCTTCACGCTGTATCCGACCGGTCTCGCATTGGGCAGCGTCGGCTACGCCTCGCTGTCGGGCGTCGTTGGACTCGGCCTGTATCGGCGGGCCGGAACGAGGTGGGAAGGGCGTGCGCTTGCGGGGGAATGAAGCGATATCTGGTGGTTCGTCTCGGAGATGGTTCCGGGACCAGTTGTTGGGGTTGCGGTTGATAATCCCAAGGAGAGTGAGGGGAATAACTATATGAAACGTGAAATTGAAACGACACTATGAGACGTGTGGAGAGTAAAGATACGGCGGTACTCGTCGAACGTATCGTCGCTACGGTAGTCGACCTGCTCGTGATGATTCCGCTGGTGGCGGCGACTGCGGCCGTACTCGGGGCCGGAACCCAATCGGAGGCCGTCTTCGTCTCGACAATCCTCGTCGGATATTTTTCCTACTACATCATCCCGGAGTGGCTGTACGGTCGGACGCTGGGAAAGCAGTTGACGGGGATAATCGTCCTTCGTTCTGACGGCCGAGTCCCCTCGCTCGAACAGGCCGTGCTGCGTAACCTGTTGCGAATCATCGACGGAGCGGGAGGATACCTGTTGGGACTGCTCATAATCCTGTTCACGAACGAGAATCAACGAGTCGGCGACCTCCTCTCGGGAACGCTTGTCGTTTCGAGGGAGTAATTACAACTCGTACAGCTCGCCGAACTTGCTCTCGGCGTACTCGAGGAAGTAGTCGGCGGTGAACGGTTCGCCGGTGGCTTCCTCGACGAGGTCGTCGGTGGTGTAGCGCTGACCGTGGCTGTGGACGTTGTCGGTGAGCCACTCGTGGAGCGCGTCGAACTCGGCGGCGCGGACCTGCGAGTCGAGGTCACCAATGTCGGAGGCGGCGGCGTCGTACAGTTGCGCCGCCAGCACGCTCCCCAGCGAGTAGGTCGGGAAGTAGCCGAAGGAGCCGTGGCTCCAGTGGATGTCCTGCAGACAGCCCTCGCCGTCGGCGTCGGGGCGGACGCCGAGGTACTCCTCCATCTTGTCGTTCCAGACGGCGGGGACCTCCTCGACTGCGAGGTCGCCCGCTAGCAGGTCGCGTTCGATTTCGAACCGCAGGATGATGTGGAGGTGGTAGGTGAGTTCGTCGGCCTCGACGCGGATGAGGTTGTCCTCGTACACCTGATTTGCGGCCTCGTAGGCCTGTCGGGCGGTGAGGTCGGTGCCGTACTGGTCGTTGAACCGCGGGACGAACAGCTCCCAGAACGGTTCGGTGCGGCCGACGTGGTTCTCCCAGAGCCGCGACTGGGATTCGTGGACGGTCAGCCCGCGGTGTTCCCCGAGCGGTGAGCCGTAGGCGTCCTGTCGCAGTCCCTGGGTGTAGGTGGCGTGACCGAACTCGTGGATGGTCGACCCCAGCGAGTCCAGCGGGTCGGACTCGTCGAAACGCGTCGTCACGCGGGCGTCGAACTGCGTTCCCGAGGAGAAGGGATGCGGCGCGGTGTCGATGCGGCCGTGTTCGAAGTCGTAGTCCAGCGTCTCGAGTGCCTCCCGAGCCAGTTCCATCTGCTGGTCTTCGGGGAAGGTGCCGTCGACGCTGTAGAGGTCGACCTCCGAGTCGCGAATCTCGTCGATGAGCGGGACGAGTCGCTCCCGGAGGTTCTCGAGGACCCGTTCGGCGGTCTCGAGGTCGATGTACGGTTCGTAGTCGGCGAACAGCACCTCGTAGGGGTCGGCGTCGGGGTCGATGTGTTCGGCGTACTCGCGTTTGAGCTCCAGGAGGCGTTCGACGGTCGGCGCGAAGGTGTCCCAGTCGTCGTTGGCCTTGGCCTCCTGCCAGACTGGGTGGGCGTCGCTCGTCGCCTCGCTGATTTCGGTGACGAGGTCGGTCGGGACGCGGGCCTTCCGCTCGTGTTGTCGTCGAATCTCCCGAACGACGGCGGCTTCCTCGGCAGGGAGGTCGGCATCTTCGAGGTCATCGAGGTTTTCGGCCACGTCGTCGTCAACGAGGATGTCGTGGGCGACCGCCGATATCGCGCCGCGCTGCTTCGAGCGGGCGGGCGTCCCGCCTTCCGGCATCATCACTTCCTGGTCCCAGCTCAGTACCATGTTCGCGTCGCCGAGGTACGTCGCCCGCTGGTAGTCGGCCAGCAGGTCGTCGTAGGCCTCGGGGACGCTCGATTGGTCCGTCGCCATGGCAAATACTGCGACCCCCGAAGTCAAGAACCCACGGATACCGGACGAGCCGGTCAGTCGGTCACTCGCCGGCCTTTCGGCGCCACAGCACGTACAGGAGGATGAGGACGCCTTCGATGCGCGCCGCCGTGTACACCCACGGTCGGAGTTCCACGTCGTCGTCCTCGGTCGCGAGGTTCATCCAGAAGTCAACGAGCGGTTTCGGGAACGCTACTTCGAGCAGTCCGAGGAACGCGAGGAGCAATCCGAGTGCCATGCGTGTGGATACGACACATGTCGAAAAGAGCCTGTCGCGAGTTCTCACGCGGCGGGAGCCGTCACTCGAGCGGGGTCTCCGCGACGCGACGGTACACCTCGGCGCACCGCTCGACTGCGGCCAGTGAGACGCTCTCGTCGGCGGTGTGGGCCTCTCCGGGTTCGGCGGCCCCACAGACGACGCAGGTGGTTCCCGCATCGGCGAGCCAGCCGGCGTCGGTGGCGTGGGGTTTGACCACCTGCTCGGGTGACCCCGACTGGGTGGCGGTGGCGGCATCGAGAACCGCCTGGGCGAAGTCGGCGTCGTCGCAGGCCATCGACGGAAGGTCCTGCTTGACGGCCCAGGAGACGCCGTCGATTGATTCCACGTCACCGAGCGCGGCGCGCTCGCCGGGGACGGTTCGCTCGTCGACGGTGACTGTACAGCGCTCGGGGACGACGTTCCACGCGCTACCGCCGTCGATTTCGGTGACGACGACGCTGCCCTCCAGACGGTGGCCCAACACCTCCGTTTCGGGTGCGTCGAGGTCCCGAACCGCGCCGATGGCGTCGGTGGCGCGGTAGATGGCGTTCTCGCCGGCTTCGGGTTCGCTGGCGTGGGAGGCGACTCCCGCCGCGGTAATCGTCGACCCGCGACGACCCTTGTGTGCGACGGCCACGTCGGTGACGCCGGCAGCGGAGTAGCCGGTCGACCCCTCGCCGACGACGGCGTAGTCGGGGGCGAACCCCTCCTCGATGGCCGCCCGACAGCCGACGCCGCCGCGCTCCTCCCCGACGAAGGAGGCGAAGACGAGTTCGCCCGCGGGGTCGGCCTCCGCGAAGGCGACCATCGCTGCCGCGAGACTCCCCTTCATGTCGGCGCTGCCGCGGCCGTAGAGGCGTCCGTCGCGTTCCTCGACGACGTACTCCCCGTCGGCGAGTTGGCTCCCGTCCGGCGGCACCACGTCGTGGTGACCGACGAGCGCGAACGACGGCTCCGAATCGGCGTTTCGTCTGGCGATGACGTTCCCGGAGTCGTCGCGTTCGACGGCCGCGTCGGTGTGGTCGCGAAGCCACGCCGTGAGGACATCACCGACCGCGGATTCGTCCTCGTGGCTCGGCGTCTCGACGAGTCGCCGGGTCAGTTCCGTGGCGTCCATACCCCTTCGAGGAGCGGCGAGGGCTTGAGTTCCGCGGGAGCGCCAAGAACAATAATATCCTCGATAGCTTCAAATAATAGTAATAGAATTTATACTACGATAGGAAAGTTAACTTCTTTTTCAAAAACCCCAGTTAGATGTTATAAACAAACTTTAACTCCGATATATGAATATACGTAAGAAAATTTCCAAATTTTGAATAAAGATTGAATATATAGCTATTCAGTTCAAAATTCTGCTCACTTCCCTTCAGACCATCCAATTTACCGTACAAGCTAGTTCTACGATTACACAGAGGATTCAGTTGCCCCGTAGTATCAGATTTTTATATGTATAAAATTTCTAGTATTTTTCAGGCGTAGGGTCAGGATTCGGTTCGTCCCCGGGTGTCGGTGTCGCCCGCGAGATACGAGTCCCGGTCGGCCTCGTAG
>JBMCDV010000104.1:0-5729 GCA_048618255.1 Natronomonas sp.
GGTTCGTTCTGCGGTACATCGACCTCTCGCCGGGGGACGCTCCCCGGAACGCTCGACTCGTCGTCCTCGCCGGCGCGCTCGTCGCCTTCGGTGCCGGGGAAATCCTCGCCAGCGAGGCGGGCGTCGCCGCCGCCGCGACCGCCGGCATCGTCTTGGGGAACCTCGATGTCCCCTACGAAGAGCAGATTTCCGAGTTCAAAGGCGACATCACGCTCATCGTGCTGTCGTTCGTCTTCATCGCGCTGGCGGCGCTGCTGGAACTCGAAGACCTACTGGCGCTCGGTATCGGCGGCGTGGCCGTCGTCGTCGCTGTCGCGTTCCTCGTTCGACCGCTGTTGGTGTACCTCTCGACGGTGGGCGGCAACTTCACGCGTTCCGAGCGACTGTTCGTCGGTTTCGTCGGACCGCGGGGTATCATCCCCGCGTCGGTCGCGACGCTGTTCGCCATCGAACTCCAGACCGTCGCCGGGGAAGCGGAGGCCGCCGGACAGATGGCACGGGCCGCCCAACTGGAGGCCAACGCGACGCTTCTGGTCGGGACCGTGTTCCTCGTGATTCTCGCGACGGTCGCCTTGCAGGGTGGGTTCGCCCGCCACATCGCGGAATACCTCGACGTGATACCAATGCGTGTACTCGTAATCGGAGGCGGACAGGTCGGCCGAGAGGTCGCCACCCGCCTCGAAGACAGAGGAGAGAACGTCGTCATCATCGAGAACGACGACGAAGCAGTCGAAGAGACCCGCCAGGAAGGGTTCACGGTCCACATCGGCGACGGGACGAAAATCGACACCCTCCGGTCGGCCGGCGTCGAGAACGCCTCGACGGTCGTCGCGGCGACCGGTAACGACGAGGTGAACCTGCTGGTCGGCCAACTCGCCGTCACGAAGTTCGACGTCGAACGCGTCATCTGCCGGGCGAACGACGCCGAAAACGTCGAGGCGTTCGAGGAGTTGGGCGTCGATACCATCTCCTCGACGATGGCGACGGCCCAGGCCATGGACAACGCCATCGAGCGACCGGCGCTGTCCAGTTGGTCCAGTTCAATCGGCGAGGAGGGCGACGTACAGGAGGTGACGGTCGGCAACAGCGAGTTCGTCGGCCGAACCATCAGCGAAATCGGTCCGGAACTGCCGGGACGCTGTCTCATCGTTCTCGTCGCCCACGAGGGCGAAACGTTCGTCCCCGATGCCGACTACACCCTCCAGAAGGGCGACCGAATCACTCTCGTCGGCGAACACGACGCGGTTCGGGAATCGATGGACCTCTGCCGTGGGGATTAACCCCCCGAGGATTCGTGGCAGACCGTTTAAGGGGCGCGCTCTCTCCTATAGGATAGACCATGATTCACACCGAGGGCCCGCTTCTGTCTATCGACGTTGGACGACGCGAGACGACCGAGGAGGACATCGACGAGATACTGGAGGCGTTCGTCGGCGGCCGCGGCGTCGGGACGAAACTCGCCCACGACCGCATTCCGTTCGACGCAGACCCACTCGGGCCCGAGAACAGACTGGTGTTCGCGACGGGACCGCTGCAGACGTCGATGATGAGCTACACCGGCCGGATGTCCTGTACCGGACTCTCGCCTTTGACCGACGGCCTACTGTCGTCGAACGCCGGCGGCTTCATGTCCCGGCCGTTCGTCGACACCGGCTATTCGGCCGTCGAAATCGCCGGTGCGAGTGACGAACTCGTCGGCATTCACGTCACCGACGAGGGCGTCGAATTCGAGGCGGTCCCCGACCTCGCGGAGGCGACCGTCGAGGAGACAACCGAGTACATCGAGGCGTCGTCGGGGCTGGACATGGAACACACCGCCGTCGTCGGTCCCGCCGGCGAGAACGAGGTTCGCTTCGCCTCCATCATGACGAGTGAGTCCCGCGCCTTCGGTCGTGGCGGTCTGGGTGCCGTCCTCGGTGCGAAGAACGTGAAGTTCCTCACCTTCGACGGCGATTCCCGACCCGAAATCGAGGGTATCGACCAGGAACTCGTCATGGAGATTCACAAGGAAGCATCCGAATCCGGTAGTCCGATGAAAGACGCCGGCACGGTTTCGGTTTCGGATTACGCCAACGCCGTCGGCGCGCTCCCGACGAAGTACTTCGAGGAGTTGCGCTACGATGGGGTCGACGACATCGGGTCGGCGGCGGTCATCGAGCACAAGTACAAGAAGGGGACGTGTTCGTCGTGTGCCTTCGCGTGTAAACTGCCGACCCGCGACGAGGAGTCCGGCCTCGAGACCGAAGGGCCCGAGTACGAGACGATGATGTCGTTCGGCTCGAACGCCCTCGTCGACGACTTCGTCGCCATCATGAAGTCCAACGAGCTCTGTGACCAGTACGGACTCGACACCATCTCCTGTGGCGATTCGATTGCGGCCTACCTCGCCGCCGAAGACGAGTTCGGCAACATCGACCTCATCCACGACCTCATCGAGAAAATCGCCTTCCGTGAGGGCGTCGGCGACACCCTCGCGGAGGGCATCGACCGCTTCCACGAGGAGTTGGGTGTCGACAACTGGACGATGAAGGGCATGGAGTTCGCCGCCCACGACGGCCGAACGCTGAACGGACAGGGGCTCTCCTTCGCCACCTCGAACCGTGGAGCCGACCACATGTACGCCGAGATGTACCAACTGGAGTACCCGCTCGTCGCGCCGGACCAGGCGCTCGATTCCGACGGTGTCGAGGGGAAATCCGAACGGCTCATCGAGATGGAGAACAAGAACGCCGTCCACGACTCCGGCGTCCTCTGTAAGTTCGCCTTCTCGAGTATGGACCACGACCGCTATGCGCGTCTGTTCGACACCGACTGGGAGACGCTGCAGGAGGTCGGCGGCCGCATCATCGAGATGGAGCGACACTTCAACAACGAGCGCGGCTTCGACCGCGGCGACGACGATGCCCTCCCGTACGAACTGGAGGGTCTCGACGAGGAGTTGTCGAACTACTACGAACTCCGCGGCTGGAACGACGACGGCACGGTTCCCGACGGCAGCGTCGGCAGTCCGACACCGGCCGACGACTGAGCGGTCTGGAACGCTACTCTTCGGTCCCCGCGCCGCGCCACGCTGAAGACCCATCGCCGCCGCCGGTCTTGTAGGTGCCGCGGGCGGTGGCGATGTCGGTTCCCTCCTCGTCGGTGACATCGACCTCGACGGTGGCGACGTTGTTGCCGTTTCGGATGACCTCCGCATCGGCGTACAGCGTCCCGCCGGTGGCCGGCGAGAGGTAGTCGATGCGCATGTCGATAGTCGGCGTGACGGTGTAGTTCGCGGAGACGGCCGCTGCGCCCGCGATAGTGTCCGCGAGTGCGTAGGTGACGCCGCCGTGGGCAATCATCGTGTTGGGGCTCGAGGAGTGCTCCGAGGAGAGCTCCAGTTTCCCCTTCGCGTGACCGTCCTCGGCGTCCAGTAGTTCGATTCCGAGGCGTTCGTTGAACGGCATCTCGTCGAACAGCTCCGAGAGGACCATATGGAAGGTCCGCAGTCGGTGACAAAAAGTCCGTCCCCTCGGCAGTGGTGGCGTAACTGACAACACCTCCGCCCGCGAGAAGCGTGTATGTTCGACGAAATCATGCGGAAGTTCGAGGACAGCCCGAGCCAGCAGGCTGTCATTCGACTCCTCTTGGAGCGGGGGTTTTCCGTCAACGACGAGGGACGAGTCGTCTCCGGCGGCATCGAAATCCCGAACACGGGCATCGCTCGCGAAATCGACGTCGACAGGCGGGTCGTCGACGCGACGACCGACGCCATCCTCGCCGACGACGAACTCCGGCGTATCTTCCAGAACATCTCCGCGATTCCGTCGTTGATGGACCTCGCACCGGTACTCGATTTAACCGTGCTCACCGTCCGCGTCGGCGACGCCGACCAACCCGGTATCGTCGCCGAAGTGACGGGTCGCATCGCGGACCACGGCATCTCGATTCGACAGACGATAAGCGAGGACCCCGAGTTCACCGACGAGCCGAAACTGTACATCGTCACCGACGAACCGCTCGACGGCGAGTTGATAAACGAGATTCGGTCGCTGCCGTTCGTCCGGAAAATCGAGTTGGAGTAACGCCGCCTATCAGTTCTTCGTCGGTTCGGACTCGCCGTGGGTCTCCTCGTCCTCCGGCGGGGCGTGGCCCTCGACGGCCTCGGCGATGTCGGTGTCCTTCGGCGTGTCGACGTGCCAGCGGTCGACCGACGTCTCGTAGTCGGCCAGTTTGTTGGAGACGCGAATCTTCAGGTCGTCGTCGTTGACGTTCACCTCGAAGACGTAGTCGTCGGTGTCGGCCCGCGAGAGGTTCGCACTCACGAGTTCGTTGTCGAAGTAGTACGGCGACACCTGCGTCATCACGTTCTTGTAGACGCTGCCCTCGACTTTCCGGAGGGCTTTCCGCGTCGCGGAGTCGGCGGCGCGGGCGACGTAGTTGATGGACTTCCGCCACTCGTTGACCGCTTCCCCGGGCTCTTCGAGGCTGTCGTAGGAGTCGGCGAGTTTCTCGCCGGCGGTCTTCAGGTCTTCGTCCGGACCCTTGCCCGCTTTCTCCCCTTCACCCTCCGAGACGCTTGCCTTCTCGGCGGTCTTTTCGTTGACGTCCTCGCCGAGTCGTTCGTCGGCCTTCGGCCGCCACTCGTCCCACTCGTCTAGGGCAGTCTCGTCGACCCCCTGGTCCTCGTCGGCGAGGTCCTTCAGCGCACGGGTGAGTCGTTCGCCGTGTTCGACGATGTCTCCCCAACTCCCACGAACTTTGAAGCCGGAGACGCTCTCTTCGACCTCCATTACCGGCGGCTACGGTGCCGGGACGTTTACCTCTTGTCGCTCGTCGGTCCCAACGATTGGCTTTAAGCCATCGGGGCACGGCCTACCGATATGCCAATCGAGGACCGTGATGACGCCCACGTCATCACTCATGCGCTCGCGAAGCACACCCTCTCGGAGCTTCGGTCGGTCGACACCGACCAAGTCGCGTTCCGTAACGGCCTCATCGACCTCGGGCGACTCTGTGGCTTCGAAATTATCGACGGCATGATGGACACGGAGTACATCTCGATTACGACGCCGCTGGCGGAGACCACCGGCGAGGTCGTCAAGGGACTCGACGATGTGGTCATCGTCAACGTGCTGCGGGCGGCGACACCGTTCGTCCAGGGTCTCGTCGAAGCGTTCCCGCACGCCCGACAGGGCGTCATCTCGGCGGGTCGCGACGAGGACGCAGGCATGGACGACGACGGCGAGTTCCCAATCACCGTCGACTACGTGAAACTGCCGGACATCAGCGACGACGACACCGTCATCGTCGCCGACCCGATGCTGGCCACCGGGAGTACGATAGTCGCGGTGTTGGAGGAGGTCTTAGCGAAGGGGAACCCCGAACGGCTCGTGGTGCTCTCGGCGGTGAGCGCCCCGCCGGGACTCGTCCGTGTTGACGAGGCGTTCCCGAAAGCCGACATTCTCACCGTCAGCATCGACGAGCGGCTCGACGACGACGGCTACATCGTTCCCGGCGTCGGCGACGCGGGTGACCGGGCCTTCGGCACCTGACTGGAGTTTCCCTTCGAGATACGCGAGACTGTACCCACGACCGATTTCCACCTGAACCCGTCTGAACCCCCCTACTTCACGTGGAGATGGCCGCTTTCCTTCGGTTTCGTTCCTGTCGAAGCGTCAGACGCGCGACCGACGGCACTCTCACAACTCGATTCGGCCGCTGGTGACGCTTCGGAGACGGTCCCGAAG
>JBMCDV010000105.1:0-5704 GCA_048618255.1 Natronomonas sp.
AGCCCTCCGTCGGCAAGTCCACCTTCTTCAACGCGGCGACGATGAACGACGTGCCGGAGGGCGCGTATCCGTTCACGACCATCGACCCCTCCATCGGCGAGGCGTACGTCCGGGTCCCCTGTGCGGCCCCCGAGTTCGACGAGACCTGTACCCCCGACTCGGGCTTTTGCCGGTCGGGCGAGCGGTTCGTCCCCGTCAAACTCGTCGACGTGGCCGGTCTCATCCCCGGTGCCCACGAGGGCGCGGGCCTCGGCAACCAGTTCCTCACCGACCTCAACGAGGCCGACGTGTTGGTCCACGTCGTCGACTTCTCCGGGACGACCGACGCCGAGGGCGAACCCACCGAGGGCCACGACCCACGGGAGGACATCGAGTTCCTCGAAGACGAACTCGACATGTGGTATCTCGACATCCTCGAACGCGGCATCGAGCGCTACGAGGGCGCCTACAACACCGCCGAGACGGACATCGAAGTCGAACTCGCAGAACAGATGACCGCCTTCCGAACCAACGAAGACGAAATCAAGCGTCTCATCCGACGGGTGGGCTGTGGGTTCGAACCTGCTGAATGGGACGAAGCCGACCGCGAGACGCTGGCGAGAGAGATTCGGCAGGCGACCAAACCCATCGTCATCGCCGCCAACAAGATGGACACCCCCGAGGCACAGGCCAACTACGAGGAAATCACGTCGGACCCCGACTACGACCACCTCACCATCGTCCCCGCCAGCGCTCACGCCGAGAAGGCGCTGAAAGGAGCCGACGAGAACGGCGTCGTCGAGTACGTCCCCGGCAGTGCCGACTTCGAGGTCGTCGGTGACCTCTCCGAGGAGCAGGCCGCCGGCCTCGACCGCATCGCCGAGTTCGCCGCCGAGTACGACGGCACCGGCGTGCAAGCCGCACTGGAGACTGCGCTGTTCGACACGCTCGACCTGCTGGCGGTGTTCCCCGGCTCTTCGGGCGGACTCGGCACCGCGGACGGCAAAATCCTCCCGGACTGTTTCCTCCTGCCGCCGGACGCGACCACCTCGGATTTCGCCTACCACATCCACTCGGACCTCGGCGACGGTCTGCTTCACGGCGTCGACTGCCGTGCCGGCCGGCAAATCGGCGGCGACCACGAACTCGACCACCGCGACGTGGTCGAACTCATTACGACGAACTGACTGTCACTCCCTTCGGTAGAGAGGTTCTTACCGTTCGAGACTCTAGCGGGGTCGTGCCCGAGAAACGCGACCGGAACCTCCGGCGACCCGACCACGCCATCCCGCCGCAGACCGACGAGATACGCGCCGAACTGCGGGCGGGCGACCGTGAACTGCTGCACTGTCTGAACTGCGGTCGGCAGTTGGTCGCGCTTCGCCACGGAGAGCGCTGTCTGTTCTGTGGGTCCGGCGCCACCGTCGTCGAACGGTGGAATTAACGATACAGCGACATGTAAATCATCGCGAAGCCGACGATGAACGGCACGGTCTCGGCGATTTGGAGATAAAACAACTCCCGGCCGAGGTCGCCGCTCACGCCCACCTGTGTCGTGAGGTTCGTCATCGCGACGCCCATGCTGATGAACGCGAACCCGATGAACGCGTACTGCAACCGGTCCGAGCCTCGCTTGGAGTACGCCTGAAAACTGATGAGCGTCAGCCCAAGCGATAATCCGAAGAGAACGAGTCGCATCAGAATCAACACGCCCTGCAGGATGTCGACCATGTGCGGGGGATTCTTGCCGTGGTATTAAAACCACCCGCCCGGACGGCGAGGTTCGGTCCCCACGCCGGATTCGGCGGTCCTACTCGGCACCGAGGTCGTCCCACAACTGCGTAAACCGGTCCGGGAGGTTCTCGCGTCGATAGATACGGACTTTGTACTCGTCGTCCTCCAGTTGGATGACGGTGCTGTCGAAGTTACACTCGTAGACGTTGTAGTGATTGCCGTCCTCCGCCACTGCCGTCTGCTCGATGATGAGGTCGTGGTCCTGCAGTAGTTCGAGCCGCCGGTAGATGGTCGGAAGCGACAACTCACACTCCTCGGCGAGCTCCTTCGCCGAACGGGGCTGGCGACTAATCGCGGCCAATACCGTCCGTGCGTGTTGGTCGCCGATTGTATCGAGTACGTCCTCGATGCTGCGGTCGTCTGCCACAATTCGTCTCAGGCAGGCTAGAATAAAAACGTTTCCGACGGTCGCGCCGTCACCGAATCCGGGACAACCCGTTTGAAGTAGGTGGCCCTCGGAGTGGCTGCCATGTACGACTCCGTGCTGTTGCCGACCGACGGAAGCGACGGGGCCGCCGAAGCGCTTGAACACGCCATCGGCGCCGCAACCGCCTACGGCGCCGACCTCCACGTCATCTCGATTATCGACCGCCGGGTCGTCCTCGCGGCCGACGCCGACGAGAAGGATGCCGTCCGGTCGGAACTGACCGACGACGCTACCGAAGCCGTCGATGACCTCGCAAGCCGAGCAGCAGACTCCGGTATCGAGGCTGTGACGGCGACTACCGAGGGCGTCCCCCACCGCGAGATTCTGCGCTACGCCCAAGACAACGACATCGACCTGCTCGTGCTCGGCACGCACGGTCGAACCGGCCGCGAGAAGCGCCTGCACCTGGGTAGCACCACCGAGCGAGTCGTCAAGGAATCCGAACGACCCGTCGTCGTCGTCAACATCGGATAGGCCAAACTACTCGACGGTGTTCCGGAGCGTTCCGATGCCCTCGTAGTAGATTTCGATTTCGTCGCCACGTTCCAGCAGGCCGGGGTTGGCGGGACTGCCGAAGGAAATCACGTCTCCGGGTTTGAACGTGAACCGCTCCGAGAGGAACGAAATGACTTCTCGGGGTTTGATGAACATGTTCTCGGTGTTGTCCTCCTGTCTGAGTTCGCCGTTGATGTGGGTCGTCATCTCGAGGCCGACGGGGTCGACGTCGGCGACGACCGGACCGAGCGGCCCCGATGAGTCGAAGGCCTTGCGCGCGGTGCGGCGCTCCTGGTCGAGACAGTCGAGGTCGTTGAGGATGGTGTAGCCTCGGACCACGTCGTCGACCTCGCTCTCGTCGACGTCCTTACACTCGGTGTCGATGACGGCGGCCAACTCGCCGGCGTACGTCAACTCCTCGGAGAAGGTGGGGTACGGAATCGGCGTCTCGGGGTCGTGCAGCGAGACTGGCGGCTTGATGAAGAAGTCCGGAACCTCCGGCACTTCGTAATCCATCTGGTCGACCTTCTCTCCGAAGTTGCGACCAACACAGTAGAACACGGACGGTTCACACGGCGCCAGCAGGTCGTACTCGGCGGGTTCGTACGTCCCTTCCTCGGTGTGGACGGTACCGTCGTCGTCGTACTCGCCTTCGAGGACGCCGTCGGGCGTCTCGATGCGTGCCTGTTTCATGTTCGGGCCGGCGGCCGCCCCGGACTTACGTGTTGTTATCGTCGTCGAGGCGTCTCACGTCGTCGATGGAGACGACTGCTGCCTGACGGTCCGACGCCGGCAGCGGGGCCGCGCTGGCGACGGCACGGAACCTGCCCGTTGGAAGCGTGACGTGATACTCATCACATCGCACCGATGTCGTCGACCGAGACGACGACGAGCGTTCGGTCCTCGCCGGTCATCGGTGAGGCACTGACCGTCAGCCAGAAATCCCCGCTGGGGAGCGACGCCTCGCAGTCGACGCTCTGCATCGCGGTTCCGGCGCTGGCGACGACCTCCCAGAGGTACTCCCCGTCGGCAATCGACTCCCCGTCGGCGTTCCGGAAAGTCACCGACGGCTCGGCCGGGGAGAGTCCGATTAGCTCCTGTCGCTCCATGCCGAACACCTCTGCAGCTCGGTCGTTCGCACGCCGGATGTGGCCGTCCCGCTCCATCAATAACAACGGCGTCGGACTCACTTCGAGGATTCGGTCGGTGAGGTCGCGTTCCCGCCGCAGGCGTCTTTCAGTCTCGCGACGCTCGCTTATGTCGCGACTGTTGACGACGAACCCCTCGATGTCGGGGTCGTCGAGTCGGTTGGTGCCCCGGGATTCGATGTGCCGCCAGTCGCCGTTTTTGTGTCGGAAGCGGTACTCGACGGTGGGTCGGTAGTCGGGGTCAGACAGGGACTTGGCGAACTCCCACTCGACGCGCTCACGGTCCGCCTCGTGAACCCTCTCGAAGGCGCTCTCACCGCGGAGTTCGCGTGGAGCGAACCCCGTCACCTCCTCCATCGAGGGGCTGACGTACCGGAAGGTGCCGGTGTCGTCGAGGACACACACCGTCGCCGGCGAGTGCTCGATGAGTGCACGAAAGCGGGCACGCTCGGTGCGGATGGCTTCGGTGGCTCGTTCCCGCGTTCGTTCAACCTGTTTGGTGGCCCGCCACGCGTCGACGACGCTCTCGATGCGATGTGCGAGCCGGGTGAACCGCTCGGACCCACCCGCCTTCGTGATGTAGTCGGTAACGCCGAGTGTGATGGCGTCGCTCGCGACGTCCTCGGAGCCTTCGCTCGTGAAGAGGATGAATGGGATGTCGTCGTCGAGGACGCGGACCTGTCGGAGCAACTCGAGGCCGTCGATGTCGGGCATTTCGTAGTCGGAGACGATACAGTCGAACTCACCGAGACGGTCGGTCACCGACGACGGGTCGGTTATCGCGGTCGTCTGTAGGCGGCCACTCGTCGCTTCGAGGCCCTCCGCGGTGAGGGCACACAACTCCGCGTAGTCGTCGACGCACGCGACCGATATCGACCGCTCGACGACCGTTTCAGGTGCCGATGTCGAATTTATCGCCATTAGTGGACACGGATTATACACTCACGGTATAAATTCTATGGCCGTTATCGGTGGACGAAACACTCGATGATACTCCGACCGTCACTCCGAAGGGTACGCGACAGACAGCGCCTCCGGAACCACCGCGAGTTCGGCCGCGGTCACTTGTTCGGGAACGGGCGTTCCGTCGAGTTCGACCGGGAGTCCCGCCTCCGACCGGAGTCGTGCGGTCTCCCCTGTGGCGTATCGGACCGACGGGTCGTCGATAATCCGGCCCGCTCTGGCCCGTCTCGCGAGTCGCACGGCCTCACGAGGTCCGACCGATTCGACGACGAGGGCATGGAGGAGTCCGTCGCCGCGTCTGGATTCCGGGAGCAGTTCGAAGTCGCTCCCGCGGTAGCGGCCGCCGCCGATGGCGACGACTCGTGCGGCGCCGTGATACATCGGGTCGCCGCCGACCGACAGCGACAGTTCGACGGGGTCGTCCGCCAACGTCGCCCACCCGGTCGCGAAAAGGTACGCGAGCGGTCCGGGCAGTCGCCGCAACCGCTCGGCGTAACCGAGGGCGCTCCGAAACAGACCAGCAGTAAACCCGAGCACGAAGTACGTCGGTTCGATTTGGGGTGTCGTGTCGGCTCGACCGACCTCTAGCGGCCGCGTCTCCATGCCGTCGACCAACCGAGCGGCGACGCTCCGCCAGTCCGAATCGCCGTAGAGATGTCGATACGAGGAGTTTCCCCTGCCGGCCGGGACAACGAACAGCGGCGTCGCGATGTCGGCGTCGACGAGCGCTGCGGCCACCTCACGGAGGGTTCCGTCGCCACCGATCGCGACCACGAGGTCGGCCCACCTCGCCTGTTCTATCGCCGCGGTGGGAACGTCGTCTGCGCCGGTCGTGATGGTCGCATCGACGTCGGCCTCGGGGAACTGCGAGAAATCGTCCGAGCGATTGAAGATGCGC
>JBMCDV010000106.1:0-5686 GCA_048618255.1 Natronomonas sp.
AGGCGGTCTGGTCGCAGTCGGTTCGCGTCCCCGACGAGGTGCCGAAAGTCAAAGACGCCGCCGAGGACCGCGACACGGCGGCCCGCCTGCTCGAAGCGATGCGGGAGACGGACATCCTCTCGCCGCCGACGGATTGTCTGGCACCCATCTCCGAGGAGTTGGTGTACGCCGGCCTCAAAAAGGAGTACGAGGCGGACTTCTACGCCTCCGCGACCCGTGACGCCGAAGTCCACGGTGGGGACCCCTTCGTCGTCGAGGCGGGTATCGCCTACGGGGGCGACCTCGAAGACGGTGGCTCCGTCGAGGTGCTCCGTTTCGCAAACCGGGTTCCACTCGTCTACCAGCGCGGCGCCTGTGCCACCGTCGATGTGGTCAAGAACATCAACTGGCGTAACTACGGACTGGACCAACCCGGCGGGTCGGGGATGCCGAACGGCCCCGCAGTGTTGATGATTCACGTCGCCTCGACGAACGTGCCGTTCACGAGCGAGTCGAAGGACGCCGTCGCCAACATTCCCGAAATCGAAGACGAAATCGAACTCGCTTTGCGAGAGGCCGCCCGCGAGTTGAAGTCGTATCTGAACAAGCGCCGGTCGATGGAGAAGCGTCGCCGCAAGCAGAACGTCATCGCCGAGATTCTGCCGGAGATGGCCGAGAAACTCTCGGAGGTGACCGGCCGCGAGAAACTCGACATCGACGACTCGCTGGCCCGCATCATGAACAACGTACTCGTCGAGCGAACCATCGAGAACGGGACGGTCGAACTGACCGTCCACAACCACGGAGATACGAACGTCTCACCCGAAATCACGGAAATAGTCAGCTCTGACCCCGGCGACCACGACGACGCTACCGTCGTCGAGATGGACGGCGAGTGGTTCCTGAAGTGGTCGCCGACGGTCGCGGCCAGCGAGACGGCGACACTGGAGTACGACATCGACGGCGACGCCGACTTCGACGTCTCCGTCGAGGGTATCGAAGCCGAGAAACTCACCATCAACGCATAACATGAGCACAGACACCGACCCCGACGTGAAGGACGAACTCGCCCGCGAGCGACTCATCGAACTCGCAGCCGAGTTCTACGACCAGTTCGCCGAGGGCGACGTTCCCTCGATGCAGATACCGACCCGGACGAAGAGCAACATCGTCTTCGACGAGGACAACGACGTGTGGGTGTACGGCGACCGCCACTCCACGCGGTCGGCAAACAGCGTTCGCGGCGCCCAGAAGCTCCTGAAGGCCATCTACACCATCGAGTTCCTCGCCAACCAACTCGACGAGGACCGCTCGTCGACGCTGCGTGAACTGTACTACCTCTCGGAGTCGTGGGACGAAGAACGCGCCCAGTTCGGCGGCCAAGACGAGTCCAATCAGCTCGTCGAAGACCTCGAAATCGTCAGCGGCGTCACCCGCGAGGACTTCCACATGCGACCCGAGGAGTCCGGAGCGACGATTATGGGTCCGCTGTATCTCCGCGAACAGACTCGCCGCGGCGAACGGGAGATTCACTGCCAGAAGGACGTCGGTGAAGGCGGCTATCAGATTCCCAACAACCCCGATACCATCGAGTTCCTCGAGAACGACGCCGACTTCGTGCTGTGCGTCGAGACCGGTGGGATGCGCGACCGCCTGGTCGAGAACGGCTTCGACGAGGAACACAACGTCATCGTCGTCCACCTCAAGGGCCAACCCGCGCGTGCAACCCGTCGTATCACGAAACGGCTCCACGACGAACTCGATTTGCCGGTCGTGGTCTTTACTGACGGCGACCCGTGGTCCTACCGGATCTACGGCTCCGTCGCCTACGGCTCGATCAAGTCCGCACACCTCTCGGAGTACCTCGCGACCCCGGAGGCGGAGTTCGTCGGTATCCAGCCCGAAGACATCGTCGAGTACGACCTGCCGACCGACCCGCTGTCGGATTCGGACATCAACGCCCTCGAAAGCGAACTCGACGACCCCCGATTCCAGAGCGATTACTGGACCGAACAAATCGAGCTCCAACTCGACATCGAGAAGAAGGCAGAACAGCAGGCACTCGCTTCACGGGGACTCGACTTCGTGACGGATACGTACCTCCCCGAGCGACTCGGCGAGATGGGCGTGCTGTAGGCGAGGGAACTGGTTTTTACGGCTCCGAATCCAAGATTCGGTATGAAGTGGCGCTGTGCGGAGTGCGAGCGCGTCTACGACGACCCACCGGAGACCTGCGTCTGTGGCGCCGCGAACGTCACTCCCGACGACGGCGAGGACTCACGATACTCGTTGTCGGCACTCCGCGAGCGCCTGGTCGACCCCCAGTCCAGCGACCGCAGTCTCGTTCGCGAGGAGCCGTACGTTGCCGTCGCCTTCCGCGTCCTCGTGGCGCTAGCGCTGCTCGGTGCTGTCGTCGTGACGATACAGGCGTTGGTCTAACCGTCGAGTTCGACGGCGATACCTCGGCCGCGGAGGTCCTCGACGAAGGCCTCGGCATCGGTCTCGATTTCGGGGAACGTGTCGTAATGAATCGGGACGACCAGTTCGGGGTCCATCGCTTCGGCGAGGTCGGCCGCTTCGTGGCGGTCCATCGTGAACGTCCCTCCGATGGGTGGACAGAACACGTCCACGTCGAGGTGTTCGTGGCCCGCCAGTACGTCGGTGTCGCCTGGCCAGTAGACCGAAACGCCATCCAACGTGACGTGGAACCCACAGCCGCGGCCTTTCGGGTGGTACGGCTCGCCGGAAGGTCGGACGTGTGGGCCGTCGCGGTCGTTGTACGCCGCCGTCGTCCGGACGATAGCGTCGCCGACGGCGATGTCGGCTTCGGCGCCAACGTCCAGAATCTCGTAGGGGAGGTCCGCGGGCCGCTCTACGTCGCGGTCGATGTGGTGGGCGTTGATTCCCTCGAAGACGACGACGGTGGCGGTGTCTGCTGCGACACGGCGAATCGCGTCGGTGTCGTAGTGGTGGTCGTGGGAGACACAGACGATGTTCCCGTCGCCGCCGTCGTAGTCGTCGAGGACGCCGTACCGACCGGGGTCGATATACGCGACGGTTCCGGCGGCTTCGAGTCGGAGCGTCGCGTAGCCGAGCCACTCGAGTTTCAATCCCTCGTGTTCGAACATACTCGAATCGAGGGGGTCAGACACCACAAGCCCGGCGGTTTTTCACGCGCTGAAAGTGCGCTGTTCGGTTTATGGGGCGGTACGCCGACTGTCTCGTATGGCGAGCGACGAGGAGCTGAAACAGCGTGTCACGCAACTGGAATCGTCGGGGAGCACCGGTGGACTGGCGCCGGCTTCGGCGAGCGAGGAGTTGGCGGAGTACCGAGCGACGACCAGCGACATACACGACGAACTCGCTCGCCGAATCGAGGAACTCGACGACTGTACCGCCGCCGAGGAGACACTCGAGGAGATTATCGACCGGCTGGATGACCTCGAAGCACGCATCGACGATCTCGAAGCCCGAAATTAGTCGTTAGCGAGTCGTTCGACGCGTTCGAGACTGTCGGCGTCGGCGGGTGATTTGTCCTCTCGAACACCGACGAACCGCGGGAATCGGAGGGCGTACCCGGAGGAGTACGTCGGCGAACGCTGAATCTCCTCGTATCCGACCTCGAAGACGACGGCCGGTTCGATGTCGACGTCGGTGCCCGATTCGGAACGAACGTACGGCTCGAGTCGGTCGCGTAACGCCGCGAGTTCTTCGTCGGTGATGCCGGTCGCGACTTTCCCCAGCGTCTCGTAGCCGTCCGGCGTTCGGGCCGAAAGCAGGAACGTCCCCAGCAAGTTTGCCCGACGCCCCTCTCCCCACTCGGCGCCGGTGACGACGAGGTCCAGTGTCTCCACGTCGGGCTTTCGCTTCAGCCAGTTCTTTCCGCGATTTCCCGGCGTGTACGACGAGTTGGGGTTCTTGAGCATGATTCCCTCGTGGCCGGCGTCGAGAGCCTCGGCCTCGAACTCGGCGACGGCGTCCGCGTCGTCGGTCAGAACCAACTCCGAAATGCCTTCCGAGAGCAGGTCACGCAGGTGGTCGTGTCGCTCGACGAGCGGCGCGTCCAGCAAATCGTCGCCGTGGGCGTGGAGACAATCGAAGGCGTGTAGTTCCACGGCGACGTTCTCGCGGGTCGCGGCCACGTCGTGTTTGCGGCGGAACCGGCGGAGCACTTCCTGAAACGGCAGCGGGTCGCCCGCCTCGTCGACGGCGACGACTTCGCCGTCGAGGATAGCGGGTACCTCCAGTTCCCGGTCGACGAACTCGACGACTTCTGGCAGCGGGTCGGTCACGTCCTCGAGGTTTCGAGAGAATAGTCGGGTCGTCTCGCCGTCGTGGTGGACCTGCACCCGCGCTCCGTCGAACTTCGTCTCGACGGCCGCTCGCTCCCACTCGTCCAGTGCGTCGACAGCCGTACCGGCCTGTGCGAGCATCGCTTGTACTGGCCGGCCGACTTCGAGATGTACGTCATCAAGGCCCGCTTTGCCATCCTCGCGGGCGGTCTCGGCGACGAGTCCGTAGTCGTTGGAGACCTGTATGGCGCGTGCGACCGCCTCGACGGGGACTCCGAACCCTTCGGCGATGGCGTCCCGAACGGTTCCCTCGCCGACACCGATGCGCATCTCGCCCAACACGAGGCGGGCGAGAAAGCGCGCTTCGAGGTCGTCGGCGCGATTGAACAGTCCGAACAGCGTGTCGAGTTTCGTGTCGGTGCTGCCCGACCCTTCGGCGGCCGCGAGCGACCGGAGTTTGTCGTCCACCTCCGAAACGGTGAGCGTGCTGCCGCCACCGCCCCCGAACGCCGAAAGCCCCTGTTGACCGCCCAAATCGAGACGTTCGGCGACGGCACCGATTTCGCCGACCTCGGCCAATCGGTCCTCGATGTCGGCGGCCGAAACGTTCGTTCCGGCGGCCTTCGCCAACGCCTCGTAACACAGCGACGGCCCGATGTCGAGCTTCGTCCCGTCGTGGGCGGGAAACACTCGGCCCTGCACGAAGCGAGCGACCGTGTCGAGTTCGTCGCCGGCCGCAACGAACAGGTCGGCCACGAGCGCGACCGTTTCGAGGTCCGCGGGCTCGGCTTCCATCTCGGCGGCGCGGTCGGCGAAGGCGGCGAACTCCATCGCTGTCGGCTTGGCAGGTACCGGGATTAAATGATGTGACTCCGGTCGAACGTCGTCGGCTATGGACGACCGGTGGGCGGACGCGAGAACGGCCGAAAAGTGAGAGGTCGCGGCGTTACAGTACGTCGTCGAAGTCCTTGTGGCCCTTGATATCGACACCCTCCTCGGTGACGGTGGCGAGGAAGACGCCGTTGCCGGAGCCGGTGTCGCGCTCGACGGCGGACTTGATACCGGAGGCGGCGACGCGCTTTGCCTCCTCGTTGCTCATTCCCTCCTCGTACTCGCGTTCGAGGGTACCGTAGGCGACGGTCATCCCGGAGCCGGTGATGGTGTAGTCGTCGGCCATCACGCCGCCTGCGGGGTCGATGGAGTAGACGTGGTGGCCGTCGTCGTCGACGCCGCCCAGAATGGGGTTGATGGCGAAGAACGGGCCACCTCGGGCGAAGTTACCGGCCAGCGTGGCCAGCGCTTCGATGGAGATGTCCTCGCCTCGACGGGCCTCATAGAGGTTGACTTCCGCGCGGAGTGAGCGGATAAAGGACTGAGCGCCGCCGACCGAACCGACGAGCGTCAGGGCAGCCGTC
>JBMCDV010000107.1:0-5639 GCA_048618255.1 Natronomonas sp.
GGTCGATTCCACGAGCGATTCGACCGCTCGCGGGGACACGTCGCCGTCGAGTGCGCGGATGCGTTTTGTGTGGTCGCCGAGACGTTCGAGGACGTCACCGACGACTGGGTCGGGGTGTTCCTCGAGATAGCGACGGAGGTCCGAGCGATACTCCTTGACGGCGTTGGCGTACGCTAGGCCACGCATCGCCCGGAGGGAGTCCGGAACCTCCTCGACGGCCGGGCGCTCGCCCTCGTCGGCACGGAGCAGGTTCGTGAAGTACAGTTCCTCGTCGTCGGTGCTGTCCATTCGCCGTGTGAGTTCTCCGGCGACGTGCCGAAGCTCCATCGCAGCGAGATAGGTGTCGTCGAGCGGTCGGAGGGTCCCGGATTGGATGAACCCGTAGCCGCCGGTGAACTCCCGACATCGTTCGGCCGCGCGCTCTGCGAGTCGTCGGGTGGGCTGTTCGTCAACTGCGTTTCGGACTGGCGACAGGTCGAGTGTCGCCGCTGTCGCGGTGTGTAACGACCGTTCGTCGTCGGTGCCGACGCTGTGGAGGCTGCCACAACTCGGACACGCAACCGCCCCGGTGTCGTAGTAGGACCACCGCGTCCCGCACTCTTTGCATTCCCGTCGGCCGCGGACCTTCATACTGCTCCCTTGGGCCGTCGCCGGCAAAACACTCCCGGACCGTCACGTCGGGGGCGCGTCGAACCCATCGAAGCGCTCGTCGACGCGGCCGGCGGCGACTGCGAGGATGAGTTCGATGCGCGCTGCCCACGGCGTCCCGTGAGCGAACTGGACGTGGTCGTAGTTCGCCAGCGTTGCCGCACCGCCGGGTGTACCGTACACCGGTTCCGTGGGCCCGGCGTAACACCGGGAGGCGATGACGACCGGACAGTCGGCGTCCGCGATGGCCTCGCCGAGGGAACCAGTCGTGTTTCCGAGGCCCGTCCCAGCAACGACGACGGCGTCACCGCGGGACGCGGCGTCGGTGAACGCATCCCGGCCGACACCGGAGGCCGAAACGACGATAGGTACCGCGGGGTGGGATTCGGGGTCGGGCACGGGAAGCAGTGTGTCGGTCGCTGGCGGGTCGCGGTGCCAGTGGACGCGGCGCCGAGTGAACCGTGCGATGGGCCCTGCCTCGGGGGATTGAAACGTGTCGAGAGAACTCGTGTGGGATTTCTGGACCGTCGCGGCTGCGTGCAGTTCCTCGTCGAAAGCGACGAACGCGCCGGCGGCGAGTCGCTCGTGGGCAGCGGCCCTGACCGCGGTTCGGAGGTTCGTGTGGCCGTCACTGCCGAGTTCGTCGGGCCGTCGCTGTGCCCCCGTTACGACGACCGGTCCGTCCGTCGTGAGCCCGAGGTAGTGGGCGGTCTCCGCGAGCGTGTCGGTGCCGTGGGTGACGACGACCCCGTCGACCTCGCCGGTGATGGCTCGGACACGCTCGGCGACGCGGGCACAGACTGCCGGCGACATGTCGAATCCGGGATTGCTGGCGATGCTCTCGACGGAGACTTCCGCGAACGATTCCAGGTCGGGGACGGCCTCGACGAGGTCGTCACCGGAGAGCGACGGGGCGGCGCCGGCCTCGTCGCCGTCTTCGGTCGAGGCGATGGTTCCACCGGTGGCGATAACGTGGACGCGCATACACCATCTGCTGTCGGCGTCGGGTTGGGCGTTGTGGTCGCCGGGTGACGAACTTTCATTTGACTCCCGTGAATGTATCCAGTATGCGCGACGAAGAAGAAATCCGGGAGCAGTACGAATTCCTGAAAAACGAACTCGACGACGAGGACATGAACCACGAGGGTGTCCGGCAAATGTTTACGTACTACAAGCGGGCGCTGGGGTGGGTCCTCGAAGAGGAGTACATCTAGTCCGGTAGGCCTCACCGGTGCCGGTACATTTATGATGTGGTACCTACTTGATTCAGGTGACGCTTCGCTTGGAGGGCCGAAGCGTCAGCGGGGACCAATTCAGGGCGGCAAGCCCCCGGCCGGTCCTTTTCATCCGGCTCGGGGCTTTCCACTCGCTAACTAACATACGAAGAGGGTTCTGGGTCCGGAGTCAGGCTATTTCCAGACCAGAGGCGTCGCTACCGTTTCCACCGTCGTCGTTTTCGTCCCACTCTAGTTCGAACTCCACGCTGAGTTCGGAGGACGTTCCTTCCTGTTCGCGTTCGGCTTTCACCTCGAAGGTCGGTTCTGACGGGATATCGAGACTGATGCTTTCGGTACCCGACGAGAGAGTCAGCGCTTCGCCGGCCTCGAGTTTCTCGGCCACTGCACGGAGATGGTCCGCGATTTCGGCTCGGGACTGTCGTTGTTCGGTTTTGAACAGAACTTCTTCCATGGGCCCCGTACGCGGTCGGGGGAAATAAACGGACAGGTGGTCGGTGTCGACGTACAATTAAGGCCTCAACCGACGCAGAGGGACCCATGGGTCCGGAACGGTGGTCGTCTCGACTCGGATTTCTCCTCGCGACGGTGGGGGCGGCCGTCGGTCTCGGTAACGTCTGGCGGTTTTCGGCGGTGGTCGGACAGAACGGCGGCGGAGCGTATCTGGTTCCGTACCTCATCGCGGCGCTGGTTTGTGCCGTTCCGATGCTCGTCCTCGAACTGTCGGTGGGCCGAACCCTCCGAACCGACGTGGTGTCGGCGTTTCGGTCGGTTCGACCGGCGTACGCCGCCGCAGGTTGGCTCGTCGTCGGGGGCGTGTTGCTCATCCTCAGCTACTACCTCGTTCTCACGGGCTGGGTGTTCGGGTTCTTCCTCTCGTGGCTCGCCGGGACCGAACTGACGTTCGCGGGGTTCGTCGACGGCTGGCTCCCGGTGGGGTACTTCGTGGCCGTGACGGCACTGACCGGTGGAATCGTCTCGATGGGCGTTCGCGGCGGCATCGAGCGGATGGCGACGGTCGTGATGCCGACGGTGTTCGTCGTCCTGGTCGGGCTGGCGCTGTATGCGGTGTCCCTGCCGGGGTGGCGGGCGGCAGCAGCGTTCCTGTTCACGCCGCGAGTGTCGGTGCTCGGCGACCCCGGTATCTGGAGTGCGGCCTTCGGCCAGGTGTTCTTCTCGCTGTCGGTCGGACAGGGAATCATGCTCACCTACGGGAGTTACGTGCAGGACGACGCCGACCTGCTCCGGTCGTCGCTGGCGATTACGGTACTCGACGTTGGGGCGGCGCTCGTCGCGGGACTGGTCATCTTCCCCATCGTGTTCAGTTTCGGACTCCAGCCGACGCTCGGGACGGAGTTGGCGTTTACGACGCTTCCGACGGCGTTCGCGACGATGCCGTTCGGCCGAGTCGTCGCAACCGCCTTCTTCGGGTTGTTGTTCTTCGCCGCGTTGAGTTCGTCAGTCGCACTGCTGGAGGTCGGGGTCGCTGCGGCGGCGACGACGACGCGGCTCGACCGCCGTCCGGCGACTGTCGGGATTACGGCAGGCGTCTTCCTACTGGGTATCCCGTCGGCGCTCAGCTACAGTCCGGTGGACCTCTCGCTTCTCGGCCGTCCCGTTCTGGACGTCATCGACGAATCCGTCGGAACGTTCGCCCTCCCCGTCTCGGCGCTGCTCATCGTCACCGTGTTCGTCTGGGTCGTCGACCTCGAAGCAGTCCGTGAGGACCTCGGTGTCCTGTACCCGCTCGTTCGGTACCTCATCCCGGTGGTTCTGGTCGGAATCACGGGTGCGAAAATCGCCGGCGTCGCTCGCCCGGCGTGGCGGCTTTTGGTGGGGGCCGCCAGAGTCGACGACCTCGCGGTGTTGGTCGCCGCAGCGCTGTTCGGTTTTCTAGCCGCCGTCGGCTGGGCACTCCGAAACCGGGGACAGGTTCCGTCGCGCAGCGGTCGAAAGCGGCGCTAAGCCTGCCGTCGGAGGAAGACTATCGCCACCGTTAGTGAGACGATACCGACGGCACAAAGGAGCGCGCTTCCAGCCAGTAACGAGGCGGCAGTCCCCGGGAATCGCTCGGCAATCGGGAAGAACAGTCGCACGTCGAGGGCGATGACCAACACCGCACCGACAACATCGAACACGAGGTCGAGTATTGTGTCCCGCCGACCGTAGTGGATGAGAACCGGCTCAATGTCGTACCGCTTGCCCAACTCGCGTGCGAGTAACTCGATGAGTTCCCACGCGATGCCAGCGGCGAGAATCACGCCGAGGGTCACGACGCCGACGACGACTGTCGGCGCCGGCGCGTCCGTGTAGCCCGAAACCGTGACGACGCTCGCCGGATAGAACACGGCGGCGAGTACGCCAGCCGAGAGCGTGTGTGTCAGGTGGTCCCACCACATCACGGACTCGTAGAGTCCGAGCATGCCGAGGGTGTGAAGAAAACTGGCCGCCGCGACCCACAGCGTCAACTCCCACACCAGCGCCGGCGTACCCACTCCGAGAGGCAGCAGTACGGCCGAGGGGACGAACGTGACACCGAGGGCGGCAACGGCGTTGACGATGACGGCGCCGCTTTCGCGCCGGAGCCCTTCCGCGAGCGCGGCGACCATGCCGAGGACCAGCGGTACGGCCGCGAGTGCTTCGACCGTGAACATCGAATCGGTGTGCCTCCCAGAAGAGGCGAGACGGTAATGACTCTACTGACTCCGTTTCGGCGCCGCTCACCAACTCCTCGTTCGAACAGTGTTGACGTTCCGATAGTTCGATACAACGTATCATCTACCCCAACCAGGGTCGGTTCGACTGAACAACACAGAGCGGTCGTCTCGGGTCGGTTCGCGGGAGTGAACTGAGTGCCACTCCGACATATTTAACCTAATTGGACAGTAACACCAAAACAGAACTTACCGATGCACGACTTGACAGGATTCCAGCGAGACTTGCTGTACGTCATCGCAGGCCGCGACGACCCCCACGGCCTCGCCATCAAGGAAGAACTGGAGGACTACTACGAGAAGGAAATCCACCACGGCCGGCTGTACCCCAACCTCGATACGCTCGTCGACAAGGGACTCGTCGAAAAGGGTCAGCGAGACCGCCGAACCAACTTCTATACGCTCACTCGTCGCGGCCGCCGAGAGATAGAGGCACGCCGCGAGTGGGAGAACCAGTACGTCGACCTATGATAAACGACCGGCAAATAACGGTTATCGTTGTAAACCAAAGGTAGAGTTCCTGCAAACGTCGTTAGGAAAAGTTGGCCTTTTATAGTTCCAGTCGAACGTAGCGGTATGGACTTCGAACTGTCCGAGGAACAGGAACAACTGAAAAGCGAGGTTCAGCGCTTCGCCGAAAACGAGATTCTCCCGGTCGCAAAGGAGTACGACCGCGAGGAGAAGTACCCCCACGAGGTCGTCGACAAGGCCGCCGAGATGGGTCTGCTCGCCCCGCAGATTCCCTTCGAGTACGGTGGCGCCGGCTACAACGTCCTCGACACCGCCATCATCGTCGAGGAACTGTTCGCCGCCGACCCCGGCATCGGCCTGTGTCTCTGCTCGACTGGCTTCGGTGGCGAGGCCATCATCGAATTCGGTACCGAGGAACAGAAAGAGGAGTATCTCGAACCAATCGCCTCCGGTGACGCCATCATGGGCGCGGCGATTTCCGAACCCGACACGGGGTCCGACGTTTCCAGCGTGAGCACGCGTGCGGAGAAGGACGGCGACGAGTGGGTCATCAACGGCAACAAGATGTGGA
>JBMCDV010000108.1:0-5598 GCA_048618255.1 Natronomonas sp.
GGAGGGTGATATTTGGATTACTGACCGTCGTACTGTAACGGCTCGTCGCATTTACTTCTATATTCGACACACCGACCCCATTCTCGGATACTTCACCAGTGAGTAACAAGAGATTGATGCGGTCGTTTCCGCTCGCGGACTCAACAAGGCGCTGTTCGGCAAAGACGTTCCCTTCGCGGAACTGCCGTCCGGTGACTCGGTTCTCGTAAACGATGGATTCCGCGTTGTCGAACTCGGCGTATCCAGGTTGGTATACGAGCGACCGTGAGGTAGCTGTTCCGCCGTCTCGACAGACGTTTACCGGACTTCCTGACTCGGTAACCGATACTTCGCCCGACTCTGTCGTCTGTAGACTCCCTGCGGCCGGCGGCGGGTTCAACGCAAGCATTCGGGAGGGGTATTGCGGCCCGAGGTTGATGCTCGCCGAGCGCGTGTCGCCGCTTTCGACGGCGTTGATAAGGCTGGTCTCGAATTCGGCGAAGTCGCTCTGAACGTCTTGGAAGTGGTTGAACTCCACCTCGGCGTTCTGATTCGGAACGGCGAACGCCTGATACCCCGAAAAAACCAGAATCAGTATCGTGAAAATCAGCAACGCTCCGATGACGACTGGCTGCCCGCGTTCGTCACCGGTGAATGTCATAGCGACCGTTCGCACGTCGAGGATAAAAACACCACGCCGGAATCGAGGTCGCTACTCGTCTTCGTCGATGACTTCGGGGTCGGCGAGTGCGGTCCCCAGCGAATCCAGTCCGTTCACCCACTCGGCGACGAGGCCGTACTCGATGTCCTCGGCGATGTCCATGTCCAGCGACTCACCGTCGAACAGGAGCGTCCCGGCTTGTGCGCAGTAGGCGAGTGCGGCGTCGACGTCCTCTTCGGCCTCGGCGTCGGCGGCTGCGCGGATGTACTCGGTGACCGAGCCCTCTTCGGGCGGGCCGCCGGCGACGTACTCCTCGGCGGCGTAGAAGACACAGACAAGCGAGGTCTGGACGCCGTCGATGAGCATGCGTTTCTCCCCGTCCTCGAAGTCGACCTCCGAGAGGACGATGTCGCGGACGCGGGCCAACTCCTGGAGGGTCGCGTCCTCGTCGATTTCGCCGTCCTCGTACTCGGCGACGATTTTGGCGACGGCGATGGCGGCGTCGTCCTGGAGGTTCAACAGCAGGCGCGCGGAGTCCTCGTCTTCGGGGTCGATGTCCTCGTCCCGGAGTCGGTCGAGCCAGTTGTTCCACCGCTCTTCAGTGTAGTACTCGCCGGGGGGTGTGCTCATGCTCGAAGGTACGGTGGACGGGGGATATGCCTTTTCCTTATCGCGCCGGGTGGGCGTCGGTATCGCCTGTGTGGCCGCCGTCGTCGGGATTCAACGCTCCCGTCTGGCTTCCCGACCGAGTTCCCGCTCGACGGCGTCGACCTTCTCGCGTGCGCGCTGGTCGCGGGTTCGTTTGTCGTCGATTTTCAGGAACGTGCTCACGCGGTCGGCGTCGACGGCCTTGTGGGCGGCGCCGACCGCCGCGAGCAGCGTGTCGATGTCGTCGGCTTCGATGACGGTCCCCATCGGGTTCGTCTCGTAGGAGACCTCGAAGTCGTCGAGGGCGGCGACGGCGTTGGCGACTTCGCCGGACATGCTGTCTTCGATGACCGGTGCGACGCTGAGGAGTGCGACGACGCTCATATCGGAGGGAGGGCACCAAGGGATAAATAGCCGCCCGCCGACGCCGTCTGCATGAGCGACACCGACTTCGACCGACTGTCGGTCGACGCCAACGGCCTCACCTTCGAGTGTCTCCGCGCGGGCGACGGCGACCGACTCGCCGTCTGTTTGCACGGCTTCCCCGACGACGCGGGCTCTATGGCGCCGATTCTCGATGCGCTTTCCGACGCCGGCTTCACCGCCGTCGCGCCGTACATGCGCGGCTACGGCCCGACCGACCCCGCACCGGACGGCGACTACTCGGCGATGGCGCTCGGCGCCGACGCCGTCGCACTGGCCGAGGCACTGGGCGAGCGCTTCGAGACCGACGACGCCGTCCTCGTCGGCCACGACTGGGGGGCCGTCGCCGCCTACGCCGCCGACCGAGTCGATTCGACGGCGTTCTCGAAGATGGTCACGCTTGCCGTCCCGCCGGGGTTCGAGGGCCTGTTGTTGGAACACCCGAGACAGCTCCTCCGCAGTTGGTACATGTGGTTCTTCCAGGTCCCGGACGCTCCCGAACGGGCCCTCCGGTGGCGCGAGTTCGCGCTCGTGGAGTTCCTCTGGGGGCTGTGGAGTCCCGGGTGGGACTACCCCGACGAGCGCATCGAATCGGTCAAAGAGACGTTCCGGACCGGCGAGACCGTCGAGCACGCCGTCGAGTACTATCGGGATACGGTCGGCCCACAGCTGTCATCGATGGCCCGCGGCAATCTGCCGTCACTCGAGGACGCGCCGCCAGTCGAAACGCCGACGCTCGCCATCGCCGGGGAGAACGACGGCTGTATCGGACCGGCGCTGTTCGACCACGCTGGCGAAATCATCGGAGACTGTCGTGTCGTGCGCGTGCGCGATGCAGGTCACTTCATGCACCAGGAACGGCCGGACGTGGTGACCGAGGAAATCGTCGACTACCTCGTCGAGTAGTCGCCACAGAAACCCGCCGGCAGGGTTCAAAACCCGTTCGATTTCGTGATTCGCGTATGTCCGAGTACACGCTCGCTGACGCTTGCGGTACTCGGTGTGTTGCTCATCACAGAAATGCGCTGGCGGGGATTTGAACCCCGGTTGTGACCATGGCAAGGTCACGTGATACCACTACACTACCAGCGCGCCTTTCGCATCAACTCGTACCGGGGAGATGAATAAAAGGCTTGCGAAACCACCGACTGCGTGGCCGTCCGTCGCTTGGGAACGCTCCACACCCCGAAACGCCTGTCAACGGCCGACACGGCGCGTGCATACCGCGATACTTTTAAGCTAGGATTCTGAAGGGATAGCACAGTCTGGTGAACGGAAACGGAAGCGACACGGCATGACACGCAGCGTACTCGTGCCGTCGTCTTTGACCCGGGAGGCCGAGGACAAACGCGAGGCGACTCGCAAGCTCGGCTACGTCGCACGCGCGGCGGTCATCTTCCGGGTGGACCGACTCGTCGTCTACCCCGACCGTGGGGGCGACGACGGGCGGTTCGGCGACGGGTTCGTCGACACGGTACTGTCGTACGCCGCAACGGCACCGTACCTCCGAAAGGAGGTGTGGGCCCAGCGGGACGAACTGGAGTACGCCGGCATCCTGCCGCCGCTCCGCATCCGCTCACAGACCGGCTCCGGATCGGACGGTTCGGGGTCGTTAAGACAGGGAATCGTGACCGAGGTCGGATCTGACGGGCGCGTTCGGGTCAATTGCGGACTGCAACACCCGATCTCCCTCCCCGTCCCGCCATCGATGGCGGTCGAGGAGGGGGAGCGCGTCACCATCAGGGTCTCTTCGCGACGGCCGGTTCGCGCGAAACTCGTCGACGAACCCCTTCCGGGGTTCTCGGTGGAACGCGCGACCATCGACGACGCCCTCACACGACCGGACGCCGGCGTGCGCATCGCCGCGTCCCGGCACGGTGAGGAGTTGACGGTCGACCGCCTCGACCAACTGGTCGAGCGGACGGCCACCGACGGCCTGACAGTCACCTTCGGCGCCCCCGAGCGGGGACTGCCGGAGATACTCGACTGTCAGCCTGGCGAGGAGGTCATCAGCGATGACGAACCCAAAGCGCGGTTCGACCTTTGGCTCAATACGGTTCCGAACCAGGGTAGCGACGTCGTGCGCACCGAAGAAGCGGTGTTCGCCACGCTCGCGCCCCTCACACTAGAGTGAGACACAATGCCACAACCAAGCAGACCACGCAAAGGCTCGATGGGCTTCAGCCCCCGCAGCCGTGCGGCCAGTGAGGTCCCGCGCTTTTCCTCCTGGCCGGACGACGAGGGACAGCCCGGGCTCCAAGGCTTCGCCGGATACAAGGCCGGCATGAGCCACGTCGTTGCTATCAACGACGAGCCCAACTCCCCCCGAGAGGGCCAGGAGGAGACCGTCCCGGTGACCGTCGTCGAGACGCCACCGATGCGGGCTGTCGCCGTCCGAGCTTACGAAGACACGCCGTACGGACAGCGCCCCCTGACCGAGGTGTGGACCGACGAGGTCCACGAGGACCTCGAACGGGCACTGTCCGTCCCAGAAGAACAGACCGGAGACGCCGAAGGCAAGATTCGGGAGGCACTCGACGCGGGTGACCTCGCTGACGTGCGGGTCATCACCCACACCGTCCCGAGCGGCCTTTCGAGCGTTCCGAAGAAACGTCCCGACGTGATGGAGACACGCGTCGGCGGCGGTTCGCTCGCGGACCGATTCGAGTTCGGTCTCGACC
The DNA here is from genome assembly GCA_048618255.1 of Natronomonas sp. Lineage (GTDB taxonomy): Archaea > Halobacteriota > Halobacteria > Halobacteriales > Haloarculaceae > Natronomonas. Next base: position 4,393 of record JBMCDV010000108.1, read on the forward strand.
TCGTCGACGACGGCGGGGAACACGCGGCCACGGACGTGTTCCGTGCCGGCGAGTACGCCGACGTCGCGGGTATCACGAAGGGCAAAGGGACGCAGGGTCCCGTCAAGCGATGGGGCGTCCAGAAGCGGAAGGGCAAACACGCCCGCCAGGGCTGGCGCCGACGTATCGGCAACCTCGGCCCGTGGAACCCCTCGCGCGTCCGGTCGACGGTCCCCCAACAGGGACAGACCGGCTACCACCAGCGCACCGAGCTGAACAAGCGCCTGCTCGCCCTCGGCGACGAGGAAGTCACCCCAGACGGTGGCTTCGTCAACTACGGCGAGGTCGACGGCGCCTACGCACTGGTGAAAGGCTCCCTGCCGGGTCCGAACAAGCGCCTCGTGCGCTTCCGACCGGCGGTGCGACCTGCCGACCAACCGCGCCTCGACCCCGAGGTGCGCTACGTCTCCACCGTCTCCAACCAGGGATAACCCATGAAGGCAACAGTACGTGACCTGAACGGCGACGACGCGGGCGAGGTCGACCTGCCGGACGTCTTCGAGACGCAGTTCCGGCCCGACCTCATCAAGCGCGCCGTCCTCGCCGCACAGGCCAACCGACAACAGGACTCCGGTACAGACGAGTACGCGGGTCTTCGAACACCGGCGGAATCCCACGGCAGCGGCCGCGGGATGGCGCACGTCCCCCGACAGAACGGGCGTGCCCGGGAAGTGCCCCAGGCCGTCTCCGGCCGACCGGCACACCCGCCGAAGGTCGAGAAGGACCGCGGACTCGACATCAACACGAAAGAGCGCAAACTCGCCACCCGCAGCGCCATCGCGGCGACCGCGGACGGCGACCTCGTCTCCGAGCGCGGCCACGACTTCGACGGGGACCTCGAGATTCCGCTCGTCGTCTCCGACGAGTTCGAGGACCTCCAGAAGACGAAGGAGGCCGTCGAGACGCTGGAAGCACTCGGTGTCTATTCGGACATCGAGCGCGCCGAGGACGGCAAGTCCGTCCGAGCCGGCCGCGGGACGACCCGCGGACGGAAGTACACCCAGCCGAAGTCGATTCTCGTCGTCACGAGCGAGGAACCCTCGCTGGCCGCCCGCAACCTCGCGGGCGCCGACGTGACGACCGCCGCCGAGGTCAACACCGAAGACCTCGCTCCTGGCACCCACGCCGGTCGACTGACCGTCTGGACCGAGAGCGCCCTCGAGGAGG
>JBMCDV010000109.1:0-5571 GCA_048618255.1 Natronomonas sp.
ACCCCGAGGCCCACGACCTCTCCAGTTTGCGCCTGCTGGGGACGGTCGGCGAGCCAATCAACCCGAAGGCCTGGAAGTGGTACTACAAACACATCGGCGACGAGTCCTGCCCGGTCGTCGACACGTGGTGGCAGACCGAGACGGGCGGGATGATGATTACGACCCTACCCGGCATCGGGACGATGAAACCCGGGACGGCGGGGCCGCCGCTGCCCGGCATCGACGCGCGCGTCGTCGACACCGAGGGCAACGAAATCAACCCCGGCGAGGCCGGCTACGTGACGGTCAACAAGCCGTGGCCCGGCATGCTCCGGACGCTGTACCAAAACGACGAGCGGTTCCTCAACGAGTACTGGCAGGAGTACTCCGACTCCGACGGCGACGAGTGGGTGTACTTCCCCGAGGACGGCGCGAAAATCGACGAGGACGGCTACATCACCATCCTCGGCCGCGTCGACGACGTCATCAACGTCTCCGGTCACCGACTGGGGACGATGGAGGTCGAATCCGCCATCGTCGGCGTCGAAGGCGTCGCCGAGGCCGCCGTCGTCGGCGGCGACCACGACCTGAAAGGCGAGGCCGTCTACGCCTACGTCATCCTCGAGGACGGCTACGAGGAGAGCGAGGAGATGTCCGAGCACATTATCGGAGGCGTCGAGGACGCCATCGGACCCATCGCCCGGCCCGAGAAGGTCGTCTTCACACCCGAGTTGCCGAAGACTCGGTCCGGGAAAATCATGCGCCGACTGCTGGAGGACATCGCGAACGGTGACGAACTGGGGAACACGAGCACGCTTCGGAACCCCGAGGTCGTCGAGGACATCGAACGGAAAGTCAGCGGGGACTGAGCGACTCCCGTTTTCGGCACCAAACTATCAACGACACTACAGACAGGAGACTATGACAGAAAACGACACGCACACCAACGACTCCGCGGTGGAGACCGACGGTGGCACAGTAACTCACGCACAGAAGCATCGAGAAACCGACTACCTCGACGAGGAGGTGAACCTGCTGAAGCCGAGCACGCCGTACATGCGGGACCACCTGAAACTCGTCTGGGGGACGTTCATCGCCTGGACGCTCATCGTGTGGGGGCCCGTGACGGCGACCCGACTCGCCCCCGAGACGATGACCTCCCTCACCGTGTTGGGATTCCCGCTGCACTACTTCCTTGTCGCACTCGGCGGGCCGACCGGCGCGCTCGTGTTGGCGGCGGTGTACGCTCGCTCGCGAGACCAACTCGACGACAAGTACGGCATCGAACACGGAACCGCTGAAACCGAATCTAGCGGCGAAGCGACCGCGGCCGACGGGGGTGTCGAGGAGTAATGTTCCCGCTACAGGCGGAGGCGCTCGACATCTCGTTCAAACTGCTGCCCGCCATCATCGTCTTCCTGATGATGGCGTCGTTCCTCGTCATCGGCTACGTGTTCAAGGTCGCCGACACCGAGGGCATGTGGGTTGCCGGTCGTGGTATCGGTAACATCGAAAACGGAATGGCCATCGGCGCCAACTGGATGTCGGCCGCGTCGTATCTCGGATTGGCCGGCCTCGTCGCCCTCGCGGGCTTCTACGGGTTGGCGTTCATCGTCGGCTGGACGACGGGCTATTTCATCCTGCTCATCTTCCTGGCGGCGCAGATGCGGCGCTTCGGGAAGTACACTGCACCGGACTTCGTCGGAGACCGGTTCAACTCCTCGACGGCGCGCGCGCTGGGGGCGGTCACGACGCTGCTCATCGCCTACGTCTACTCGGTCGGACAGGCCCGCGGGATGGGACTGGTCGGCCAGTACGTCTTCGGACTCGACATCATTCCGATGATTGTCGTGATGATGACGATTACCGTCGGCTACCTCGCGCTCTCCGGCATGCTGGGCGCGACGAAGAACATGGCCGTCCAGTACGTCATCCTCATCGTGGCGTTCCTCGCCGGCGTCTACGTCGTCGGCTTCTCGCAGGGATACTCGACGATACTGCCGCAGGTCGAGTACGGCGCGCTGTTCAGCGAGTTGGACCGACAGTTCTCCGAGCCGTTCATCGGCGGCAACACCTACTACCTGTGGGTTGCGACGGCGTTCTCGCTCATCGTCGGTACCTGTGGCCTCCCGCACGTGCTGGTGCGGTTCTACACGGTCGAAAGCGAGCGGACCGCCCGCTGGTCGACCGTCTGGGGACTGTTCTTCATCTGTCTGCTGTACTGGGCCGCCCCCGCGATGGCGGCCTTCGGCGTCGACCTCTTCGCGCAGGTGAACGACATCTCGCCGGACGCGGTGTTCAGCGGTGACGCCGCGATGACCGGTGCCGAGGGTGACGTCATCGTCGTCCTCGCCGCGCAGTTCGCCGACCTCCCGTCGTGGTTCGTCGGGTTGGTCGCCGCCGGTGCGATGGCGGCCGCCATCGCGACGACCGCCGGCCTGTTCATCACGGCGTCGTCGGCCGTCGCCCACGACATCTACACGGAACTCATCAACCCCGACGCGACCCAGCGCCAGCAGGTGCTCATCGGTCGTGCGACCATCGTCGCCATCGGCGCGTTGGTCACCGTCACGGCCTTCAACCCGCCGGCGCTCATCGGCGAGTTGGTGTCCTACGCGTTCTCGCTGGCGGGTGTCGTGCTGTTCCCGATGTTCTTCCTCGGACTGTGGTGGGAGAACACCAACCGACAGGGTGCGCTGGCCGGCATGACCGTCGGCCTGCTCATCTGGATTACGTCGATTATCAACAGCGTGCTGCCGAACTACGTCGGATCGCTGGCGGCCGTCGCCGGCGAAGGCGGCGCTATCGTGCCCATCTACGCACAGTATGTGCCGCCCGTGGGCGCGGCGCTCGTCGGCACGCCGGTGGTGTTCATCGTGACCATCGCCGTCTCGCTCGTGACGCCGGAACCGCCGCTGGAGACCAAGCGGCTGGTTCGGCAGTGTCACAGTCCCGAACCGATGCGACAGCAACAGACCGCAGAAGACGTCGTCAGCACCGACGGGGGCGAGACCCCCGCGGACGACTGAACAATGTACGAAAAAATACTCGTTCCGACGGACGGTAGCGATACGGCCGAAAACGCCGTCGAGCACGCCCTCGACATCGCCGAGAAGTACGGCGCCGAAGTGCACGCGCTGTACGTCGTCGACGTGGACTCGATGAGTCTGAGTCTCGGCGCCGAACAGGTCGACCGACTCCAGCAGGGGCAGTTCGACGAGATGGAGGAAGTGAAGGCCAAAGCCGAGGAGGCGACCGGCTACGTCGCCGACCGCGCCCGCGCACACGGCCTCAAAACGGTCGAACACATCGCGGGTGGCCAGCCACACAACATCGTCGCCGAGTACGCCGAGGACCACGGCATCGACCTCGTGGTGATGGGCTCGCACGGTCGCTCGGGTGTCAAGCGCGCGCTGCTCGGGAGCGTCACCGAGCGCACGCTGCGCTCGACGCACGTGCCCGTGTTGGTCGTCGACGTGCGGAACGAGGAGTAACGCCCGGTCCGGACGCCGCGGACCGACCTCGGGTTCGGCTCTTTTCCCCGCGACTCGCGGGGCCATTTTTATTCGCTCGCACCGCGGAGTGGCGCGTATGGCCGAAGGAGACACCCTCATCAACGCGCTCGTCGGCGGCGTCGCCTCGATAGTCCTCTCGTTCGTCCCGTTCTCGCCGGTGGTCGGCGGGGCGATAGCGGGGTATCTACAGGGCGGCTCTCGAAACGACGGCCTGCGCGTCGGCGCGTACTCGGGCGTCGTCGCGGCGATTCCACTGGCGCTGTTCTTCGTGTTCGCTGTCGTCGTCTTCGGTGCCTTCGGGATATTCGCCGCCGGTCCGGGCGGCGGTGGCAGCGGCGCCGTCGGTGGTACCGTATTACTGCTGTTCGTCGTCGTCTTCGGCCTCGTCGTCGCGGCCGTCTACACCGTCGGCCTGGGTGCCGTCGGCGGCTGGCTCGGCAACTACGTCAAGTACGACACCGACCTGCTGGAGTGACGGTGCGGCCGCTCGCGGTGTGACGAAAGGGGAGAGCGCAAAGGGGAAGGAGCGTGCGCCCACCCATCCTCCAGGCGTCGATGGGGGTGGCCCCCTAATGGGCTTTGTGCTCCTGTCGGTCGCCTGTCTGACGGCTGTCTGTCGCGCCCTCTTGCGGTTTTGGTGCTTCGCTGGGGTCAGTATTCGGTGCCTTTTCGAGCCCGCTGGCCGGCGTCGATAGGGTGTTTCTCCTTGCGGACGTTCGTCACGAGGTCGGCTGCATCGAGGAGGTACTCGGGTCGCTCGTGGCTTCCCGACAGCACCAGCTCCAGTCGGTCGGGTTTGGTCTCGACGAACTCGACGACCGATTCGGGCTCGACGAGGCCGCGGCCGGCGGCGTACAGCAGTTCGTCGAGGACGAGCATGTGGACGCCGTTCTCGGGGTCCGAGTCGGGCGAAAACGGCGTCGTGAGGTCGGCCTCGGCGGCGCCGTCGAGGAGTTCGCGGGCGCGTTCGAATCCGGCTTGGGCCTCGGCAGCGTGGTCGCGTTCCTCGGTGCCGTCGTTCATCGCGTGCCAGCCGTAGTGGCCGAGGTTCTCGTAGGTGAGGCCGGGCATCGCGGCCATCGCGTTGTACTCCCCGCGGACGTCCTCGACGCTGTCGGCGCCGCCCTTCATGAACTGGAGGACGTGGACGCGGAAGCCGTGGCCGGCGGCGCGAAACGCCATCCCCAGCGTCGCGGTCGTCTTCCCCTTGCCGTCGCCCCACCACACCTGCGTGAGGCCGAACTCTTCGGGCGCGGTGGGTTCGATGTCGCGGGCCTCCGGGGTTCGTCCCTTGCCGGGCGTGTTCCGGTCGGTCATGGGTACTCTTCTCCCGCCGGAAGCAAGGTCCTGTCGCCATCGGGCGCCGGAGGGCGGCGGCAACGAGCGAGTCGACCGTCCGCGGCGTGGTTCACTCGGTCAGCGCCATCTCGAAGTCGTCGACGGGGATGACGGAGTAATCGACCGACAGCACGTCGTTTGTCGCGCGAATCTTCCCGACGAACGTCGATACCTCCTCGAGTTCGCCTTCGAGGACGAACAGTTCCATGCAGTAGTGGTCGCCGACGTGGTTGTGGACGTTCGAGACGACGGTGTGTTCGTGCTCGTGTCGAATCTCCATCATCCGCTGTTCGGCGCTGGAGGTCTCGTGGTCGAAGACGACGGTGACGACACCCATCAGGTCCCGCCCCTCCAGTTTCTGGTCTTCGAACTCGCCCAGAAGGTTCCGCGACGCTTCACGGACGACTTCGCTGCGGCCGGTGTAGCCGTGTTCGTCGGCGAACTCGTCGAGGCGGTCCAGCAACGACTCCGGCATCGAGACGCTTACGACGGTCATATGTTAAAACAGTGGGTGCATTCTGTTAAACATTGCGTAACATCTGGGTGAGACGGTCGCTCGTTCGCTTCGTTTCTCGACGCCGGCGAGGGCGGTCGCCGTTAGTACCTCACTCCTCGGGGTCGACTCGGCCAACTCGGAGGGCGTTGCCCGTCACCGCGAGGCTCATCCCCATGTCGCCGACGACGACGGCGACGAAGACGGTGACGAAGCCGAGCGGTGCGCCGGCGGCGAGGACTGCCT
>JBMCDV010000110.1:0-5538 GCA_048618255.1 Natronomonas sp.
TGCTCCAGGTGTCGACGACTTCCTCGCCGTCGACGACCGCCAACTCCTCGAAGAACCGGCACAACTCGCCCGCCTTCCCGTGTCGCATCACGACCGGGTCGCCGACCGAGAGGTCCTCGTCGTAGCGGACTGGCGTCTGGACTTCGCCGGCGCCCTCGTTGTCCAGTAGTTCGGCGCCGTCGGGGAGCCACGGGACGGGCGCCTTGTCGGAGCCGACCGGGCCGGAGGCGACGTAGCCACCGCCGCGGCACGTGTAGACGCCGTCGGTCGGTTCGCGGGTCACCTCGATAGCGTAGCCGGCGGCCGGTTCGTAGTCGAGGTGGTCGTACCAGTCGAACTGCCGCGGCGCGAAAAAGCCCGACCCGACAGCTACCTCCGTCACGTGTGGGTCCTCGCGGGTGAACTCGACGCTGCCCGTGCCGCCGCCGTTGACGAATTCGAGGCCGTATTCGTCGTCCAGCGCCGCGGCGACGGACTGTCGGCGCTCGCGGACGACGGGTTTCGAGCGCTCCTTGAACAGGCGCATCGCGGCGTTTTCGAGCCCCCCGTTGGCGGGGTTTCGGTCCGGCAGTCCGGCGATTTGAGCTTCATACCCCATCAGGCCCGTCAGGTGGACGCCCGAGGCCTCGGCGACAGTTTCGGCGACGGCGAGGGCATCCTCGACCGTCCGAATCGGCGACCGCCGGACGCCGAAGTACACGCCGAAATGCTCCGTCGAGCAATCGAGGTCGAGACATAGCGGCACGTCGGCACCCGCTTTCCCGGCGACGTTCGCGATTCGCTCGACGTGTTCGGCGCAGTCGACCGTCAGCGTGATTTGGGTCCCCTCGGAGACGCACCCGGCGACTGCACGGAGTTCGGCGTCGCCGACGACGGGGTAGGCGACGAGCAAATCGTCGAACCCCGCGTCCGCGAGGTCGACCGCCTCGCGGCCGGTGTAACACATCACGCCCTCGAAGCCGTCCTCGGAGAGGATTCGCTCCAGTGCCGCCCGACACCGTACGGACTTCGAGGCGACGCGAACCGGTAGCCCGTCGGCTCGGTCGGCCGTCAGCGCTATGTTCGCCGCCAGCGCCGCGCGGTCGACGAAGGCCGTCGGCAACGCCCGCTCCGCGAAGGCCGTCCGGTAGGCGCCGTACTCGTTCATACCTCTCCATTCGACTCTCCCGATGTGAGGCTTCGGGCGTCGATGTGCGGCCAGTTTAATCGCCCCAGAGTCCAAATACCGAAACGCGGCCACCGCCCGTATGCCGACGACCACTTCTCGAACCGTCCGTATTGATGTATCTCATGAATTTATCTACAATACCGGATGAATGTATTCTAAATAGCTTATTAGGTTCCCTAGAGACAAGGTTTATCACCTCTCTCCGGATGCATGTGGATGTAATGTCCGCAAGTGTCCCACCGTACGTGGGGTCGGCAAGCTACACACCGTCTCCGAAGTGCCGAGAGGGGGCTCTCACGTGGGACCCTGCCGAAGGAACCAGTACCTGTGGGGTGTGTAAAAACGCTCTGTAACCGATTCCATCGCTCTGGCAATCTGCCATTACCGCCGACGCCGCAACGCGGCGTCACCCGCCGGCTCCGTGGCCGGCGACTCCTGTCATAGCTCCGCCCTGCTCGGGCGGGTAGCGTGGCGCAGTATCCCATGGCCACGCCGTTTTTGAGCCGAAATACCGGTGCTGACGTAGTTCACGCTCGTTGATTACTACCGTGTGAGTCGAACGACGACGGTGGTGAAAATAGGCCTGTGGCGAACACTCGCGGAACCGGTGGCGGTTAGATAGTGTCCGCGGACGTCACTCGTCGACGACGACGACTTTCACCTGCTGGACGCCGCTGAGTGCCCGGAGCCGGTTGGCGAGTTCTGTAATCTCGTTGGCCGGCCCTTCGACGACCAGGGTCTCCATGCAGGTGTCGTGTGAGAGGTGGATGTGCTGGACGGAGGTGATGGCGTCGGCCATCTCGTGTTGAATCCGCTGGAGGTCGTCGGCGATACCGTCGACGTGGTGGTCGTGGACGATGACGATGGTGCCGTGGTGGCGGTCGGTCCGGTCGGACTCCCACTCGTAGGTCGAAAAGAAATCCCGCAGAGAGTCCCGAATTGCCTCCGACCGACTGTCGTACTCCCAGTCGTCGACGATGCCGTCGAGACGCTCGACCATCGTCGACGGGAGCGTCAGGCTGATGCGGTCGATGTCGTCGCCCATGCCTCGCGGTAGGACGGTCGCCGTAATATGGTTGGTCACTCCAAGAGTATTATTGTATATTGAGAAAGTATTATTTGAAGCGAGGCGCAGACGCTCAGTATGCATATACCCGACGGATACATCGACGTGCCGCTTGCGGGGCTGCTGTGGGTTCTGTCGGTGTCGGTACTCGGTATCGCAGCCAGGCGCATCGGCGGGCGGATTCCCGACAGTCGCGCGCCGCTGCTCGGCGTCGTCGCCGCGGGCATCTTCGCCGCACAGATGCTCGATTGGCCGATTCCGGGCGGTACGAGCGCGCACTTCGTCGGCGGCGCCTTCGCCGCCATCCTCCTCGGTCCGCATCTCGGTGCGCTCTGTGTCGGCACCGTCGTCGCGATTCAGGCGCTCGTCTTCGGCGACGGCGGTCTCGTCGTCCTCGGCGCGAACCTCTTCAACATGGCCATCGTCGAAGTGTACGTCGCCTACGCCGTCTATCGGCTGGTCGCCCCCTACGGCGAGTTCCGCGCGGCCTTCCTCGCGGGGTGGCTCGGCATCACAGCCGGCGCCGTCACCGCCGGTCTGCAACTCGGCCTCTCGTCGGCCTTCGAGTACCAGCTCCTGACGACCGTCGGTATCATGGGCGTCGGCCATCTCGTGTTGGGTTTGTTCGAGGGAGCGATTACCGCGGTCGTCTACCGCTATCTGACGAGCGCCCGTCCCGACCTCCGACCGGCGAGTGCCCCCGAGGTGAGCGCACGGTGACCTCCGAGAGCGGGGTTGCGACGATACCGGGGTGGCTCCCGCGGGCGCTGGCGGTACTCCTCGTCCTCGCGCTGCTCGCGCCCGTCTTCGGCTGGGCCGCCGGAGCGGTCGGCTACGCCGAACCGCTGGACAACGCCGCCGAGGCGACCGGCGCCACCGACCACGCCGAGTCCGTCGCCGTCGCGCCGTTTCCAGACTACGGCGTCCCCGGCGTCGGCGCGGCCGTCGGGACGTTCCTCTCGGCGCTGATCGGCACCGCACTGACGTTGGTCGTCGCCGTCGCCATCGGCCGACTGCTCGGGACCGATGGTCGGGAGTGACCTCCTCGACCGGACGCTCGTCGCGGTCGCCGAAAACGTCCGGTGGGTGCTTCTCGCCGAGGAGACCCCCGAACGGGAGGGGTTCCTGCAGGCCGTCACGCCGGCCGTGAAACTCCTCGGAGTGTTCGCGCTGGTCTGTCTCACCGTCACCCGTCGCGACGTCGCGTCTGTGGCGACGCTGTTGGTGTTGGCGGCCGCGCTGGCGGCGGTCTCCAGGGTTCCGACGCGAGCGTTCCTCGGCCGAGTCGCCGGCCCGCCGGCCGTCGCGGCTATCGTCGTCGCCCCGCAGGCGTTCCTGATGGACGGCCCGACGCTGGCGACGCTGCCACTGTCTGTCGCTGGCCTCGAGTACGTCCTGCTTTTCACCCTTCGGGTCGCCGCCTGCGTCGGCTTCCTCTCGGTGCTGTTGTTGACCACGCGTTTCGACGCGCTGTTGGCGGCGTTCCGACACCTGCACGTCCCGGCCATCGCCGTCTCGCTACTCGCGATTACCTACCGCTATCTCCTCGTCTTCTTCGCCGAACTCGAGCGGATGGTCCGGGCCCGACGAGGGCGGACGGTGACCGACCCCGACCTCGGCCGGACGTGGCGGGATTCGGGGAACTTCCTCGGAACGTTCCTGCTTCGGAGTCTCGAACGCGGCGAGGGCGTCCAGCGGGCCGCCCGCGCTCGCGGTGGTCCGGGTCCGCCACCGCTGCGGACGCGAGCGCCGCTCGGGTCCGCCGACGCCGCGTTCTGCTCAGTCGTCGCGATTACGGTCGTAGGGGTGCTCCTGTGAACGCCATCGACGCCACCGGCCTCCGCTACGGCTACCCCGACGGGACGCTCGCGGTCGACGGCGTCGACGTGACCGTCGAGGCCGGGGAGCGACTCGCCCTGCTCGGCCCGAACGGGGCCGGAAAGAGCACGCTCCTCCAACTACTGGGCGGGCTGATTCCCCCTGACGCCGGAACCGTTCGGTACTTCGAGGCGACGGAGGACGCCGATTCCGTTCGGGACCGACTGAGCGTACTCACCCAGAACCCCGACGAGTACCTGTTCAACCCCACGGTGCGTGGGGACCTCGCCTACGGACCGGCCCAACAGGACATTCCAGTCGAAGAGCGAACCCGTCGGATTCGGCGACTGGCCGGGGAACTCGGGTTGACCGATTTGCTCTCGAAGCCGCCGTTCCGGCTCAGCGGCGGCGAGAAGCGGCGCGCCGCGCTGGCGAGTGCACTCACCGTCGACCCGGATGTCCTGTTGCTCGACGAGCCGGTGAGCAACGTCGACGCCGAAAACCGCAGGGCGGTGTTGGAACTCCTCGCGGACCGCTCGGCGGCGGGGCTCACGCTCGTCACCTCGACGCCGGACACGGAGTTGGTCCCTCACGTCGCCGACCGAGTGCTCCTGTTGGATGCAACCGGCACCGTCGCAGCGAGGGGGACGCCCCGCGAGATACTGACCGACACCGACCTCATGGCGGACTGCGGCCTCCGTCCACCGCAGGTCGTCCGTATCTTCGACGGCCACGGCGACGCCCCGCTAACTGCCGAAGCGGCACGGGAACGCCTCCGGGAGCGGTGAGTTTTCGGAGACACTCGAAATTTCCCAATCGCTTCTGAAAATTCAAATAATTTCTCAGGTGATGTGGCAGTAATTGCTCGTAGACGCATTATCTTATCTTATGTGTCCAAGCTAGTCTCTATATGTTGGACGAACAGTCGGAACTGAACGTGAACGGGGTGGCGTATGTCTGACGGTCTCGTCCCCGGCGAGGTCATTCCAAAAGACGGGACAGTGACGCTCAACGAGGGACGTGAGACCGCCGACGTGCTGGTCGGCAACACCGGTGACCGACCGGTCCAGGTCGGGTCGCACTTCCACTTCTTCGAGGCCAACGCGGCTCTCGCGTTCGACCGTGCGACTGCATTCGGAATGCGGTTGAACATCCCTGCCGGAACCGCCGTCAGGTTCGAACCCGGCGAGGAACAGACCGTCGAGTTGGTCGCCATCGGCGGGAAGCGTCGCGCCCATGGAATGAACGGGCTCGTCAACGGAAGTGTCGACGGAGACCCAACCGAAGCCCTCGAACGGGCACGCGAAGCCGGCTTCAACGACACGGGGACCGACGACGACTCTGCTGGCGACGTGGAGGACGAGGAGTGACCCGGGACATCGACCGCGAGGCCTACGCCGACCTGTATGGCCCTACGACCGGCGACCGGGTCCGACTGGGCGATACCGAACTGTTCGCCGAAGTCGAGGCGGACCTCCGCACCCAC
>JBMCDV010000111.1:0-5503 GCA_048618255.1 Natronomonas sp.
CAACTACACGCTGGCGGTCGAAGACCTCGAAAACGGCAACGTCGACGCCATCATCATCGACGTACCGGTCGCGAACAACTTCGCCGACAGCCGGTCGGTCGAGGTGGCTTTCGTCATCGAGACCGGCGAGGAGTACGGGCTCGGGATGCGACAGGACGACGACCGCGTCGGTGACATCAACGACGCACTCGCCGAAATTCGCGATGACGGCACCTACGAGGACCTCGTCGCCGAGTACTTCGAGTGACATAGATGGACCCGGTGTTCCTGCAGGTCGGCGACTGGGCGTTCATCCGAGCCAACTGGTGGTACCTGTTCGTCGGGACGGTCGTCACCGTGCTGTTGACGGCGACGAGTCTCGGCCTCGGCTTCCTCGCCGGCTTCCCGGCCGGCGCCATCGAGGTGTACGGCTCCGGACGGCTAAAAGACGCCGTTAGCACCGTCGGCGTGGTCCTGCGCGGGACACCCATCGTCGTGCTCATCGTCCTGTTTTATTTCGGATTGCCGATTCCCGAACTCGGTCGAATCGAGGCCCTCGAAATCCGGATGAGTACCTTCCTCGCCGCGACGCTCGCGTTGGGCCTCCGGAGCGCCGCCTACCAGGGACAGGTGTTCCGCGGCGCCATCCAGTCCATCAACGAGGGACAGATGGAGGCCGCACGCTCCGTCGGGATGACGAAGCTGCAGGCCATCCGACACGTCGTCTTCCCACAGGCGCTCCGGCGCTCGGTGCCAGGGTTCCAAAACGAGTTCACCATCGTTCTCAAGGACACGAGCGTCGCCTTCGCCATCGGATTGGCAGAACTGCTAACCCGGGCCGAGAACCTCTATCTCCAGCCGGGCCGAGGCACCGCAGTGATGGAAATCATCATCACCATCAGCGCCATCTACTTCATCCTCACGTTTACGACCAACCGCTCTCTCGATTACATCGAGTCAGTGTACACGATACCCGGAGGCAACGAATGAGTCTACTACGCGTCGAGAACGTCGACAAATCCTACGGCGACGAGGACGTACTGCACGACGTTAGCTTCGAGATGGAGCGCCAAGACGTCGAGGTCATCGTCGGCCCCAGCGGGTCGGGAAAGTCGACGATGCTCCGGTGTGTCAACCGACTCACCGAAATCGACGAGGGCGCCATCTACCTCGACGACGAGGAGATTCACGGCATCGACGAAAACGACCTCCGACGCCGCGTCGGCATGGTGTTTCAGGACTTCAATCTCTTTGCACACCGCACCGCCCGAGGCAACGTCACCCTCGGGTTGACGGAGGTTCTGGGACTGTCGAAAGAGGAGGCCCAGACGAAAGCCGACGACTACCTCGCCCGTGTCGGTCTCGCCGAACAGGCCGACTCCTATCCGGCGGAACTCTCCGGCGGCCAGAAACAGCGCGTCGGCATCGCGCGCGCGCTGGCGATGGACCCCGAACTCATCCTCTTCGACGAACCGACGAGCGCACTCGACCCCGAACTCATCGGCGAGGTGCTGGAAGTGATGCGCGACCTCGCTGAAGGCGGGATGACGATGTTGTGTGTCACCCACGAGATGGGCTTTGCTCGCTCGGCGGCGTCGACGCTGACGTTCCTCGATGAGGGCCGCATCGTCGAGCGCGGCCCGCCCGAACAGCTGTTCGATACCCCCGAACACGACCGCACGAGACAGTTCCTCGGTGAACTGACCGACCTCCACTGATGAGCGAGACGGAAGTCAGAGGGTCGACAATCGGCGAGATTCCGGGGCGGAAGCGACTGGTCGTCATCGCCGTCGGAATCGTCTTCTGGACGTGGCTTCTCGCCCGGTGGGCGTATCACAACACGCTTCTGGACCGACTGTTCACCGCGTTCGGGGCGCCGGATCTCATCCAGTCGGAGTTGGGGTATCGCCAACAGGAGCCGTGGCTTCCAGCGGCGCCGTTCGAAGCCGCCGCCGAAGGCATCTTGAGCGTCGAAAGCGCCGCCGGGCCGCTCGACTTCCTTATCGAGTGGGCGGCGTGGCCCTTCGAACTCGCGGCTTTCGCGACGACGACCGAACCCGCACTCGCCTCCGGGGCGTTCATCACGGTGTACCTCACCATCCTCTCGATGCTGTTCGGACTCGTCATCGCCGTGCCGCTATCCGTCGCTCGCGTATACGGCGGGCCGATTCCCTCGAGTATCTCGCTCGTCTACACCGAACTCATTCGCGGGACGCCGCTGCTCGCACAGCTGTTTTTCCTGTACTTCGGGCTGCCGCTCGCGAGTTTCTTCAACGGCTTCGAGTTCGTCGGTGAGGGCGCGATTCCGCGCGCGTCGGTTCTCGTCGCGATAATCGGCTTCACCATCAACTCCTCGGCGTACCAGTCGGAGTACATCCGCTCTGCCCTGCAGTCGGTCGACGCCGGCCAACTGACCGCCGCGCGGGCCGTCGGCCTCTCGAAACTCGACGGCATCAGACACGTCGTCCTTCCACAGGGACTGCGCTTCGCCATCCCCGGGTGGACAAACGAGTTCGTCTACCTCATCAAGTACTCCTCGCTGGCGGCGTTTATTACCGTCCCGGAGCTGTTCCGGCAGGCCAGAAACATCGGCTCGGACACCTTTGCGTTCACCGACATCTACGTCATCGCCGCGCTGTTCTATCTCGCCTTGGTGTTGACGACGGCGCTCGCGATGTCGAAACTCGAGTCCGCGGTGGCGATTCCGGGCCTCGGTTCGTCGTCCCGCGACTGATTACATGAAATCCGAGAGGCCGGCCTGTCCGTCGTCGTCTTCGGCGGCCTCCGCGCGCGCTTCGGTCGTCTGCTCGGCGTCGGCATCGCCGGTATCGTCGTCCGAGGGGTCCGAACTGCCGAAGTCGGCGAGCGTGCCGCTGCTGTCGCCGTCGTCGGACGCCGTCTCGTCGTCGCCGTCGTCTGCCGCCGATTCCAGCTGTGCGAAGGCGCCCCCGGAGTGGTCGACGGCCTCCTTTTCGAGCAGTTCCTCGGCATCCTCGACGATACCCTGTACCTTGTTCGTCGTCTTCCCCGACCCGGTGATGAACGAGACGTGTTCGGCTTCGAGGTCGTAGCGAGCGACCATCCGGACCGTGAGGTCGCGATTCCGGCAGTGGTGGGTCATCGCCGCGAGATACGGCATGACTTCCCGACGTGCGGTCGCCGTCGAGACGCCGGCAGTTTCGGCGATTTGCCGAGCGATGTAGTCCCGCGTCGAGTCCCGCGAGGACCGATACGGTGCGCCGCCGTAGCGGGTCCAGCCGCCGCGGTCGGAGCGTCTAACCGCCGCGACGCCCGCGGCGACGTTGTCGGTGGCGTAGCGCCAGTAACTGTAGTTCTGGGTGGCACGAACCCGACCGAGCCACACGTCGGCGTCGGCGAGGTGTTCGTACGCGTCGGCGAGTTCGTCGCCCTCGTACACCTTGGGCACTTTGTCCTCTATCCACTGCAGTAGGTCGTCGGGCGTCTCGTCGACCGAATAGGCCGTCTGGAGAGCGTCTTCGGCGGATTCCTCTTTCAGCACGGCATCGAGAAACGAGAAGATGTCGACCGTCTTGTCGCGGTCGCTCTCCTCGCCCTCGGGGCGTATCTCGCCGTCGCGCTCCCGTGACTGGAGGTCCTTGATGGCGCCGCGGAGGTCCCCGCGGTTCTGTTCGGCGATGCCTTTCAGTACCGACTCATCGAAGGCGATATTCTCCTGTCGGCAGATGTCCCGGAGAACGGGAACGATAGAGCGCGAGGAGATGTCGCGGAACTCGATGTCCCGGCAGGCGCTCCGGAGTCCCGACGACATCTCGTAGTAGTCGTTGGCGATGAGGACGATGGGTTGGGTGGCGTTTTTCACCAGTCGCGTCATGGCCGCCGCGCCGCCGCGGTCCTTGTGCTGGTGGAGGTTGTCGGCTTCGTCGAGGATGATGAGTTGCCGGGACCCGCCGAGGGTGGTGTTGGATGCCGCCCGCCCGGCCACGCGGTCGATTTCGTCTTTCGTCCGGGAGTTCGAGGCGTTCAGCTCCATCACCGGCCACCCCATGTCGTTGGCCAGGGCGTGGGCCGCCGAGGTCTTCCCGACGCCCGGCGAGCCGTGAAGAACGACCGCTTCGCCGTGGTCGTCCCACGTTTCGGCCCACTCCTTCAGCGCGTCGCGGGCCTTGTCGTTCCCGCGGACCTCCGACAGCGTCGAGGGGCGGTACTTCTCCGTCCAATCACTCATTACCGGAGGGAGGTACGTGGCGGGTAAAGTGGTTGCGGAGCGACCGACATCGTCCTACGCCTCCCGGAGGTCATCGACGGCCTTCGAGCGAATCCCCGCGGCCGCCACCTCGTCGGCCCGACGGACGATTTCGGCCTCCAGCGTCGCCGGTTCGACCGTGGTCCGTGAGGAATGAGAGAGAACGATGTGTGCGATTTCGACCGGGAGGTTGGCACGGGAGACGACCGCGACGCCGTAGTGGGGATGGCCCAACAGGTCGCCGACCTCGGTCGTCTCCATCCCGTCGAACTCGTAGGGTTTCGATACGTCGTGAACGAGCGCACCCGCGATGACGACATCGAGGTCGATGTCGAGTTCGGAATCGCGCGCGAGCAGCGATTCGGCGAGTCCGACCGCACACGAGGTCACGTCCCGAACGTGCTCGACGAGGGAGGCCTCCTCCGCTTCGATTCCCAACGTCCGTTGAGCCGGCGGAAACCACGGCACTTCGGGGAGTTCCTCGACATCGAGTCCGTTGATACCGGCCGCGGTCGTCCACGCCGAGGCGACGCCGGTCCGCAAGGTGTCGTCGTCGATACTCTCGATTTCGGGGAACACGTCCTCGATGTCCATACCATTACGACGACGGGCAGGCCGCTAAACGCTGTGGAACCGTCCGGCCCCAAACGTGGGCAGGACTTATGCGGTGCGTGCCGAATCACCCTTTATGGTCGACGACATCGAAGGGACGACACTCGCCCAGCGAATCATCCTCTGTTGTTTGGCCGACCTCTCGACCAGAGGGGCGACGCCAGCGAACTCCGCGGAGATACGGGAGTTGGCTACGGAGCGAATCGACCAGACGGACACCGATGCGACCGGTCACCTCACGGAAGCCGACGTGATGCGCGCGCTCAACGCGTTGGTCGAATCCGAATACGTCGAGGAGTCCTCACCCGACAGCCGCTCGCCCGTGGGCAAGGGTCGGCTCGAATACTCGCTGGTAGACGACCCCGAGGGGGTGCAGTCGGCGCTGCGAACCGACGAGCGAATCGCACCGCTGTTGGAGTAGCTTCAGGAATCACCGAGTTCGATATCGACGAGCGAGGTGTCGCTGAGACGGACCCGTGCTTCGTATCCGTCGCCGTCCAGTCGGTAGAACCGGAGCCAACTCGCGACCTCCCGGCCCTCCGGCAGCGATACGTCGGCGGCCGAGAGCTCCGAAAGTACCCACTCGAAGGCCTCCGAGGGGGAGCCCTCCTCGTGGTATCCAGTTATCGCCGTCGACTCGGCCAACACGTCGCGTTCGGCCTCCGAGAGGGTCGAACTGTCGAACGT
>JBMCDV010000112.1:0-5499 GCA_048618255.1 Natronomonas sp.
TATGCGTGCGTCTCAGGCAGCGTGTTCTCTGCCGGATTCGTTCGAGAGCATGTGTTGCGGTTCGGTATAAGAGCAATTGTTCGTCCGGGTTGCGGCGTGAACGTCGGGGAAAGTTGGCTATGAATGTAGTCGTCAATTCCCGGATTGCGGTACTCGTCTCGGGATTATGTGACAGTCGGGGGCGAACCTATAGCCGATGTCAGAAGAAGTACTATTCAAAATCGAGCAACAGCATACGCGGTCGGAGATTGCCGAGGCGCTGGTTTCCGCGGCCGAGCAGATAGAATCGGGGACCGTCCGCTTAGAGAGTGACACGGAAACCCAGGAGGTTACCGTCCCTGAGACGCCTCGCTTCGAAGTCGAACTCGAACGACTTACCGATTCGGAGACGGGAGAGGAACGATACGAACTCGAATACGAGATTCGGTGGACGAAGTAGCCCGTAATCCACTACTAAAAGCCTGTTCGCAGAGGTTTCGACGTCCGAGGGTTACGAACCAGCGGTCCGCTGAATGCCTCCCGCTCGGTCTCGCATCTCTTCGGGCGGCCGTCAGTCGCCCGAAGGAGCCATACTCGACGGGCCACCACCCGCGAAGTCACCGGACTGTGTGACGGATTCGTAGAACATAACCAGCATCGAGACGATGAGCGCACCGGCCCAGACGAACCCCGTCGGCATGAGGAACGTGAGTCCGAAACCCTCACCTAGCCAGACGATGCCGGGAATCCCCCACTGTCCTGCGATGAACAGTCCGGTTACGGCCGTCCGGAGGTTCCCGGTAACCCCGAGTGCAGGGACGGCGAACCCCATCACGACTGCCAGAATGGAGAATACAATTGTGCGGTCGAGACCGAATCCGGACTACCGCTCCACACCCCATCGGACGGGGGGTGTCGTGCCGTCGCCTCCAGTACCGGCTGGACGACGGTGTCGTCGAGAAGGTCCGACCGAAGAGTACGGCGGCCGATGTTCGGAATCGGGCAGTTTTCCGGCCGAGAATCGCAGGGGTTTGAACCTCGGCGACGGACGGCGAGGTATGCGACGCAGAGTCGGGACGAGCCTCTACGCCGGACTGCTGTTTACGGTGTTGGGCGCCGTCGCGTGGGCGAGCGGCCAGCCGTTCGTCTTCCCGAGTCTCGGCCCGTCGGCGTACATTCTCGCCTTCGACCGCCGCGGCGAACGGACCCACGCCTACCGCGTCGTCGGAAGTCACGTCATCGGTGCCATCGCGGGGTTGGGCGCGTACTGGCTCGTGGCGCCGGGAGTCGCGCTGACGACGCTACCGCCCGCGCTGTCGGCCGACGGCTTGCGGCTGGCGGCAAGCGGCGTCGTCTCCATCGTCGCGAGCAGTTGGGCGATGATAGCGACCGACGCCAATCACGCGCCGGCGTGTGCGACGACGCTCATCGTCTCGCTCGGACTGCTGTCGACGCCGTTGCAGGCCGCCATCATCGTCGCGAGCGTCGTCGTTTTGGTTGCCGTCCACCTGTCGGTGATGTGGCTCTTCGAGCACGTCGTCGACGAGAGCCACCCCGCATACCGTTAACCCGCCAGCGGTTCGCCGCACTCCGGACACCGCTCGTCGAGGTCCGTCGCCGGCGCGTCGCAGGCCGGACAGAATCGGCGCTTGCAGGCCCTATCGCCCATATATCGACGTAGGATGGACGAGGAATAAGCGCTCGGACGGCGACACACCGTTACCGAACATATTCGGGGCCGTTCGTTTGGTTACGGAGTGCCTACGTTCGGGCATGAGCGATTCAGGAGTCCTCACCGACGAGGGGTCGGAGACGAGTACGACCGAGCAATCGGAGACGACGACCGTCAGAGTCCACTGCACGGGCCACGTCCGCGGCGCCGTCGGTCAGCCGAAGTTGGAGTACACCTTCGAGGGGTCGACACTCCGAGCGTTTCTCGAGTCGTTCTTCGAGGAGTACGACGTGGCGGAGTTGCTCATCGCCGAAACCGAAAACGAGGCCGCGGCCCACGGGTGGGTTCGCTCGGACGGCGACCCGCCGGGTTCGTGGAAGAAGAACCCCGAGGGCGAACAGACCCGCGCGTTCGCCCGGGTCGCCGTCAACGGCCGCTTCAACGAACACCTCGACGGCCTCGACACCGACCTCGAAGACGACGACCGGATTTCGCTGATGTATCCGTTCATGTTCTGCTGTTAATTCGGGGTCAGTCGTCCCAGGCCGCGAGGTCTGCGTGTTCGGCGGCGACCCGTTCGATGTCGCGGGTGTCGAGAGGACCGTCTTCAGTGACGACGGCGGTGAAGAGGTCGCTGGGCGTCGCTTCGAAGGTCAGGTTGTACACGGAAATCCCGGCGTGGCCGTCGTAGACCGCCCCGGGGGAGCCGGGAGCGGAGTCGACATCTACCCCCGGGATGATTTTGTCGCCGGCACAGACCGCATAACAGTCGACACCGGCATCCGCCGCAGCCAGCGCCGCCAGTCGCGTTCCGATTTTGTTGACGACGGTTCCGTCGGCCAACACCGAATCGGCTCCGACGAGCACCGTATCGATGTCCCGTGTCACAACGTCTCCGATGGCGGCATCGACACACAGCGTCACCCCGAGACCTGCGTCTGCCAGCCGTTCGGCGACGCCCACACCCTCCCGGGCCGGCCGGGATTCGGCGACCAACACCGCCTCCGGGGGCGCCGCCAGCAACGCATCGAGGACGGTCCCGGACCGAGAGAGCGTGAGCACTCGGTCGCCGAGCAGGTCGGCCGCCTCGGCGGCCGCCGCGGTGTCGGCGTCGACGGCCGACCGACAGCCCTCGATGCCTTGGTCCCGAACCGAAGTGGCGGAGGAACTTGCTGTCGCCATCACTCGATTGATGCGGTTCGACACGACGCCCATGCTCGGCCGACAGTCACGGAGGCGCCGGGCGGTTTCGGTAATCGATTCGTAGTCGTCGCCGTTCTGAGCGGCGACGGCAGCGCGGTCCCGGAGAACTTCGAGGGCGCGAACCGAAATGTACGCCGCACCGTGGTCCGTATCCGCCGCGACGGAGTCGACCGTCGGTGCGACGGCCACGTACGTCTCCCACAACTTCGGCACCGTCTCGCGGTCGAGGATGGCCGGGGGTTGGACCCATTCGTAGTCGGCGAGTTCCTCGTTCGGCGTCACGTCGGTCGACGCACAATCGAAGAGATACGGGTGGACGAGCCACCGAACCCCACGGTCGTCGTCCGCGACGGCGATGGGGTCGGCGCTTCGGACGAGCGTCGCGGAGTCGAGCAGTCCGGTCTCCTCGTCGATTTCCCACCGTGCGGCGTCGTCGGGCGACCCTTCGGCGTAGCCGGAGACGCCGCCCCACCGACCGGCGTATGTCCCGACCGAATCGCTCCGACGGACGAGGAGGATTTCGGTTCCGTGCCGCAGAAAACAGGTGACTACGGACCGTTCGTCCATACCGGCTAATCGGTCGCCGAGTGCTTATACGTCCGGTCGGAGTAGCCCGGGTATGCGCGTCGTCCTGATGAGCGATACGCACGTCAAGTCCCGCGCCGCCGCGCTCCCCGAATGGGTGAAAGCCGTGTTGGAAGACGCCGACCACGCCATCCATGCCGGCGACTTCGACTCCCGGCCGGCCTACGAGGAGATAGCCGCCCTCGCTGACGGGTTGACCGCCGTCGCAGGGAACATGGACCGCGCGTTGGGGTTACCCGAGGTCGCGACCGTCGAGTTGGGCGGCGTCCGGTTCGTCGTCACCCACGGGACCGGCCCCGACGACGGCTACCGCGAGCGCGTGACTGATGTCGTCGAAGACAACGCCGCAGAGTCCGTCCCGACCGTCGGAGTTTCGGGTCACACCCACCGCGTTCTCGACGAGGAAGTCGACGGCTACCGCCTGCTGAATCCCGGGAGTGCGACCGGTGCCTTTCCCGCACAGGAGGCGACCCTGATGGTCGCCGAGGTAGACGGCGGCGACTGTTCGATCGAACTCCGACGGGAGTGAGACGAGGGGGCGGCGGACATCTCCGGTATCTCTCCCCTTTTTGTCCGGACAGGTCCATTCCGAGGTATGGAGGCCTTCGCCATCGAGGGACTGCCGGAGATACGCGCGGGCGACGACCTCGCCGCACTCGTCGACGAGCGCGTCGACTTCGAGGCGGGAGACGTGCTATGTCTCGCCAGTACGGTCGTCTCGAAGGCCGAAGGCCGGAAAGCCGACCTCGCGGAGTTTCCCGCGAGCACCCGTGCGAAGGGCATCGCCGAGCGCCTCGAATCCGTCACCGGCGAGACGAAAGACCCCCGCTTCGCGCAGGCCGTCTTGGAGGAAAGCGAGGAACTCGTCATCGAGTCGCCGTTTCTCCTCGCCGTCACCCGCTTCGGCCACGTGACGGTCAACGCCGGCATCGACCGCTCGAACGTCCCCGGCGCGGAGTTGCTGCTGTTGCCCGAAGATCCCACCGCATCGGCCGAACGACTCTCCGAGACACTCGGCGTCCCCGTCATCGTCACCGACACCTCGGGGCGGCCGTTCCGCTACGGCCAACGCGGCGTCGCCATCGGATGGGCCGGACTCCCCGCCGCCCGCGACTGGCGCGGCGAATCCGACCGCGATGGTCGGGAACTCGACGTGACCGTCCAGGCCGTCGTCGACGAACTCGCCGCCGCCGCGAACCTCGTCGCCGGCGAGGGCGGCGGCGGCACTCCCGCGGTCGTAATCCGCGGCTGGGAGTTCGGCGACCACGCCGGCAGCGACGAACTGTTTCGAGCAGACGAGGACGACCTCGTCCGAGACGCCCTTCGCGAGTGGGAGTTCGAGCGATAACGCGATGTTCGCCGTCGAACAGTCCCCCGCGACCGACTCCGAACCATGATAGGAATCGAGCTCACCCCCGAACACCCAGTCAGCCGCATCGCCGACCTCGGCGAGGCCGCCGAAGCCAACGGCTTCGGCACCGTCTTCACGACGTGTCACTACAACAATCGCGACCCCTTCGTCGCGCTGGACAGAATCGCCCGTCGAACCGAATCGGTCCGGGTCGGCCCCGGCGTCGCCAACCCCTACGAGACACATCCGGTGACGCTCGCATCCCGGGTTGCGACGCTCGATGAGGCCTCCGGCGGCCGAGCAGTCTTCGGCGTCGGCGCGGGCGATAAGTCGACGCTGTCGAACCTCGGCCACGACCGCGACCGGCCGCTCCGGCGCGTTCTGGAGACGTTCAAAGTCGCGAGCGACCTCTACGCCGGCGAGCGCGTCGACCACGACGGCACGTTCCTCGCGAAAGACGCCGGCCTCAACTACGCCGATGCTGTCGGCGAGATTCCAATCTACGTCGGCGCGCAGGGTCCCCACATGATTCGGATGGCGGCGAAACACGCCGACGGCGTCCTGTTGAACGGCTCACACCCGAGGGATTTCGCGTGGGCGGCCGAACAAGTCGAGGCCGGCCTCGAGGAGCGGCCCGAAGAGCGCGGCGGGTTCGATTTCGCCGCCTACGCCGCGGTGTCGGTGTCCGAAGATGCCGAGGCCGCACGCG
>JBMCDV010000113.1:0-5402 GCA_048618255.1 Natronomonas sp.
GGCACCGACCGTGTAAGCGGCCAGTCCCGCGGCACCGCCGACCGTCACGACGACACCGACGATGGCGACGCGGGCGGACTGACCGGCGAGCCGTTGGCCCGAAACAGGGGCTCCGATGTCCGCCAGTTCCCGGATGTCGGCCACCGAAAAGCGGGCGTCGGCCGCGGACAGCGAGAGACTGTCGCGGCGGCCGGCGGCGAGTGCGAGCGCCGCGAGGAGGCCGACCGTGTAGCCGATGCCGGTCGCGAGCGCCGCACCCTCGACGCCCAGCGCGGGAATCCACCCGTAGCCGAGAATCAAAAGCGGGTCGAGGACGACGTTCGTCCCGACCATCACGATGTTGATGTACAGCGTCGCGCGGGTGTCGCCCCATCCGACGAAGCCGCGCTCGATGGCGTCGCTGGTGGCCGCCAGCGGGAAGAACGCCGCGAACACGAGGAGGTACGCGGCCGACAGCGGTGCGACGACCGAACCGGCTCCGAGCAGACGGACGAGCGACGCTCCGAAGACGAAGACGACGCCGAGCAACGCGCCTCCGAGGACGAACGACAGGACGGCGCCGTTGAACACGAGACGGCGGGCACCCGTCTCGTCGGCCGACCCGACGCGCTGGGCGACCAGAATCTGTGTTCCGACGGCGGCCGTCGCGGTGACGCCGAACATGGTCGCGATGAGCGGGAAGTTCAACCCGACGGCGGCGACCGCGTTCTCACCGACGCGTCCGAGCCAGAACGTATCGACCAACTGATTGAGGACGTGGACGAGGTTCTGTGCCAAAAGCGGCAGTGCCAACGCGACCAACGTCGGCGCGATAGGCCCACCGGTAATGTCGTCGCTTGAAACGTCCAGTCCCCCCATCGAACGGGGTATCGACCCCTCTATACATATCGTTTGCGGGCGAAAATTACGGTCCAACGACGGACGACGAACAACCCCACGTTTTTGCCACGGGCGCCGAATCTAGGGGTATGAGCAGTCGTCGCCGGAAGCCGGAGTGGCTGAAGACGCGTCCGCCGAGCGGCCAGCGGTTCGCCGAAATCAAGGCGACGCTCCGCGAGCGGGACCTCCACACCGTCTGTGAGGAGGCCAACTGTCCGAACCTCGGGGACTGCTGGAGCGGCCGCAACGGTCCCGGAACGGCGACGTTCATGCTGATGGGCGACCGCTGTTCGCGAGGGTGTAACTTCTGTGACGTGGAAACCGGCGGAATGGAACCGCTCGACCCCGAGGAACCCACAAACGTCGCCGAGGCGGTCGCCGAAATCGGTCTCGATTACGTCGTTCTCACCTCGGTCGACCGCGACGACCTTGACGACGGCGGCGCCGCCCACTTCGCCGAGACGATTCGAGAGATAAAGCGGCGCGACCCATCGATTCTCGTCGAAACGCTGATTCCGGACTTCCAGGGCGACCCCGAAGACGTCCGGCGAATCATCGACGCCGAACCCGATGTCATCGCCCACAACGTCGAGACGGTCGAACGGCTCCAGTGGCCCGTCCGGGACCGCCGGGCCGGCTACGAACAGTCGCTTTCGGTGCTCCAGCAAGTAGCCACGGAATCCGATATCTACACGAAGACGAGCCTCATGCTCGGCGTCGGCGAGTACGACCACGAGGTGTATCAGACGCTCTCGGACCTCCGGGAACGGGACGTAGACATCGTCACCTTCGGCCAGTACCTCCAGCCGTCACGGTCGCATCTGGAGGTGTTCGACTACGTCCACCCCGACAAGTTCGACGTCTGGAAAACCGTCGCCGAATCGGAGTTCGACTTCCTCTACTGTGCGTCGGGCCCGATGGTCCGGTCGTCGTTCAAGGCCGGCGAGTTCTTCGTCGAGGCCCTGCTTCGGGAGGGCAAGAGCATCGAGGAGGCGCGGGCGGCCGCAACGCAACGCGAAGCGGCGGAGTGAGCCGTTCTATCGAAAAGTACTGCCCCGAGTGTGAAACGGAGTTCGGTCTCGGAGACGCGATATACGGGTGACTGCAGTTCCGAACTGAGGACCGACTTCGCATGCACCGGAGAACGGCTAGAACATCCACTCGTCCGATTTCGTGTTTTCCCGCGCTCGAGGTCTGACAGTTCGTCCAAAAAGCCAGCAGTTATCAGCTATCCGTCCACTATTTCAACATTCATCGAAACGTGGCAAAATTTACGTAAACACTATGCCATCGGCCATTGACAGTTCGCCTATGCGACGGAGGGAGTTATGAGTACGCTACAACGCGACCCCGACGACCGGGTTCGGATACTTGACGAGGACGGCCGGGTCGTCGACGGCGCGGAGGTACCGGACCTCTCCGACGACGACCTCGTCGAGATGTATCGACAGATGCGGTTGGCCCGACACTTCGACCAGCGGGCGGTCAGCCTCCAACGGCAGGGCCGGATGGGGACGTACCCACCGCTGTCCGGCCAGGAGGCCGCACAGGTCGGCAGCGCCGCCGCGATGGACGACGACGACTGGATGTTCCCGAGTTACCGCGAACACGGTGCCGCCTACGTCCGGGGCGTCGACCTCGCACAGACCCTCCGGTACTGGATGGGTGACGAGCGCGGCAACGCCCTGGAAGGACTGAACATCTTCCCCGTGGCGGTGCCTATCGCCACACAGATTCTGCACGCGACGGGCGCGGCGTGGGCCTCGAACCTGAAAGACGGCGAGGACCGGAACGCCTTCCTCTGTTACTTCGGCGACGGGGCGACCTCCGAGGGCGACTTCCACGAGGGGCTGAACTTCGCCGGCGTCTTCGACGCGCCCGCCGTCTTCTTCTGTAACAACAACCAGTGGGCCATCTCGGTGCCACGGGAGCGACAGACCGCAAGCGAGACGCTGGCACAAAAGGCCGACGCCTACGGCTTCGAGGGCGTCCAGGTCGACGGGATGGACCCGCTCGCGGTGTATCAGGTCACACGCGAGGCAATCGAGAAGGCGAAAGCAGCAGACCCCGAGGGACTGCGTCCGACGCTCATCGAGGCGGTCCAGTACCGCTTCGGCGCCCACACGACGGCCGACGACCCCTCGGTGTATCGCGACGAGGAGGAAGTCGAGAGGTGGAAGGCCAAGGACCCGATTCCACGGCTGGAGACGTACCTGCGGAACAACGGCGTCCTCGACGACGAGGCCGTCGACGCGGTCACCCAGTCGGTCGAAGACGAGGTGGCCGAGGCCATCACCGAAGCCGAGAGCTTCGAGCGGCCCGAGGCGACCGACATGTTCGATTACGTCTTCGAGGAACGAACCGAACGGCTCGACGAACAGCGCGCACACCTCCAGCGGTTGCGCGAACGGCACGGCGACGAGGAACTACTCGAATGAGTTCGACACAGAACCTAACACTGGTACAGGCCGTCCGGGACGGCCTGAAAAGCGAGATGCAACGCGACGACGACGTCCTCGTGATGGGCGAGGACGTGGGCAAGAACGGCGGCGTCTTCCGGGCGACCGAAGGCCTCTACGACGAGTTCGGCGGGGACCGCGTCATCGACACGCCGCTTGCGGAGTCCGGCATCGTCGGCACCGCCATCGGCATGGCCGCCTACGGTCTCAAGCCGGTGCCGGAAATCCAGTTCTCCGGGTTCATGTACCCCGCCTTCGACCAGATAGTCTCCCACGCCGCCCGCCTGCGGACGCGCTCCCGTGGTCGGTTCACCTGCCCGATGGTGGTCCGAGCGCCCTACGGCGGCGGCATTCGAGCGCCGGAACACCACTCCGAATCCAAGGAGGCCTTTTACGCCCACGAGGCCGGCCTGAAGGTCGTCATCCCCTCGACGCCGTACGACACGAAGGGACTGCTCGCGGCGTCGATTCGTGACCCCGACCCGGTCATCTTCCTCGAACCCAAACTCATCTACCGGGCGTTCCGCGAGGAGGTGCCGGACGACGACTACACCGTCGAGTTGGGCGAGGCCGCGGTTCGCCGTGAGGGTTCGGATATCTCGCTGTTCACCTGGGGTGCGATGACCCGGCCGTCGATTCAGGCCGCCGAATCCGTCGCCGAGGACGGCATCGACGTCGAGGTCATCGACCTGCGGACGCTGAAGCCGATGGACACCGACGCCATCCTCGAATCCTTCGAGAAGACCGGCCGAGCGGTCGTCGTCCACGAGGCGCCGAAAACGGGCGGCCTCGCCGGCGAAATCACGGCGACGATTCAGGAGGAGGCCCTGCTGTATCAGGAGGCGCCGGTCAACCGCGTCACCGGCTTCGACGTGCCCTACCCACTGTACGCACTGGAAGACTACTACATGCCCGAGGACACCCGCATCGAGGACGCCATCCGAGAGACCTACGAGTTCTGATATGGTACGCGAATTCAAACTGCCCGACGTCGGCGAGGGGCTGACCGAGGCGGAAATCGTCAGCTGGCTCGTCGAGGTCGGGGATACGGTCAAAGAGGACCAACCCGTCGCGGAAGTCGAGACCGACAAGGCCGTCGTCGAGGTGCCGTCGCCGGTCAACGGTACCGTCCGGGAGATACTGGCCGAGGAAGGCGAGATGGTGCCCGTCGGCGAGGTCATCATCACCTTCGATGTCGAAGGTGAACCTGTCGAGGAACCGGCGGAGACGGACGCCGGAGCAGCGGACGAGCCCGAACCGGCGGTCACCCCCGTCGACGAGGACGGAAGCGAGGCCCCGGCCGAAACGGAGGCCGAACCGAGCGCGAAGGGCGGCCGCGTTTTCGCCGCCCCCTCGGCGCGGCGGTTGGCACGAGAACTCGATGTCGACATCGCTGCGGTCGCCGGTAGCGGGCCGGGCGGCCGCGTCACCGAATCGGACGTTCGGGCGGCCGCCGAAGGCGGGGAAGAGGCCGAATCCGAGGCCGAACCCGAACCGGCGACGACGGCGTCCACAGATGGCGTGCAGTCGGCGACCCGCCGAGTGAGCGACGAACCCGACACGGCCGGTGGCACCGAATCGACACAGGTGGGGAGCGCCGAGGCGGCCGACCGCGAGCGGACGCTGGCCGCGCCGGCGACGCGAAAACTCGCCGAGGAGAAGGGTATCGACCTCGACAGCGTGCCGACCGAGGAGACACGGGACGGCGAGGCGTTCGTCACGCCCGAGGCGGTCGAAGCCTACGCGGAGGCTCAGCAGGCCGCCCAGCAGGCCGACGCCGAGGCGGTATCGGCGGGTGCCGACGACGACGGCGAGACGGTCGCCGCACCCTCCGGCGAAGACGAGCGCATCCCCTACCGGGGTATCCGGCGGACCATCGGCAAGCAGATGGAGCGCTCGAAGTTCACGGCGCCGCACGTCACACACCACGACGAAGTGGACGTGACGCGGTTGGTCGAGACTCGCGGCAATCTCAAGGCGGAAGCCGAGGAACGCGGGACGAAACTGTCGTACATGCCGTTCGTGATGAAGGCCGTCGTCGCCGGCCTCAAGCAACACCCGATG
>JBMCDV010000114.1:0-5394 GCA_048618255.1 Natronomonas sp.
ACTCGGGACGCTCCACGCCTCCTTCTTCTACATCTACGCCGTCATCCAGATCCCGACCGGCGTGCTGGCCGACCGCTTCGGCCCGCGGTACGTCGGCAGCGCCGGGGCGGCCGTTCTCAGCACCGGCGCCGTCGCGTTCGCGATGGCGGACGGCTACACCGTGGCCCTCCTCTCGCGGGCGCTCATCGGAACGGGCAGCGGCGTCATCTTCGTCTCCATCCTCCGATTCTGCGCCAACTGGTACCGGGCGGGCGAGTTCGCGACGATGACTGGACTGACGGGTGCGATGGCCGGCCTCGGTGCGATTCTCGCGACGACGCCGCTGGCGCTGGCCGCCGGGGAGTTCGGCTGGCGCCCGTCCCTCTTCGCGCTCGGGGGCGTCGGGCTCGCGGCCGGAATGGGCGTCTTCGTACTCGCCCGCAAATCGCCCGCGGATGCGGGACTCGACCCCATCGAGGGCGTGCCGGAACAGCCCTCCGTGACGCTCCGGGAGACGGGCGCACACCTCCGGGAACTGCTGGTCGACTTCGACCAGTGGCTGGTCTCCCTCGTCTTCTTCGCGGCGATGGGGATGCTCCTGACGCTGCTCGGTCTGTGGGGTATCCCGTATCTCGTGGTCGTCTACGGACTCGACGTGACGACGGCTTCCTACTACACGCTTCTCGGCAGCGTCGGCTCGCTGTTCGGCCCGCCGCTGCTCGGCCGGCTTTCGGACGCCATCGAGCGCCGTATCCTCCCGATGGTCGTCTCACTCGGTCTGCTCACCGTCGCCCTCTCAATCATTCCGGTGTTCGGCAAACCGCCGCTGGCCGCCGTCGCAGTCGCGTACTTCCTCTCGGGGTTGCTCTTCGGCGGCGCGCTGCTCGGATTCACCATCGTCAAGGAGCGGTATCCGGCGGGTGCGAGCGGTGTCGCGACGGCGGTGGTCAACACCGCCGGCTTCGTCGGCGGTGCGCTGTTCCCGACGCTGATGGGGCTGGCACTCGACGCCTACCGGACCGACGAGGTCGTCGCCGGCTCGGTCACCTACACCGAGTTCGGCTACCGGGTCGCCTTCGGCATCCTCGTCGGTGCCGTCGCCATCGCCTTCCTGTGTTCGCTGTGGCTGTTCGCCCGCGACCGACCGGCTGCCTAACTCCGGAACAGCCGGTAGGCGCCCTGTCCGACCGCGATGAGCTCCTCGGAGCCGTCTGGCGTCTCGCTCATCACTTCGATGTAGGAGACGCCGACTGACCCGCCGGCGCGGATGACCTCCGCCGTCGCCGTCAAATCGCCCGCCGCCGGCCGGAGGTAGTTGACGTTGAGGTTTATCGTCGCGATGTCGTCGTCCAGCGGGTCGGTGAGATACGGTCGCAACGCGATGCCGCCGACCACGTCGATGAGCGTCGAGGCGACGCCGCCCTGCACCGTCGGCGGGTCGGTCGGATTGGTGAGTTTGTCGTCGAAGGGGATGGTCCCCACCATCCGCCCCGTTTCGAACTCCTCGACGGTGAACCCGAGCCACGAGAGGAACTCGTGTTCGTTTTCGAGATACTGCTGAAGCATCGCGACGGCCTCCTCGGGTACGTCGTGTGGTTCGACGTCTGTCATGAAACATCCTGCCGAGCGCTGAGGCTTGTATGCTGGGGTCGCCCTCACTCCGCCGTTTCCTGCCCCCTGCGTTCAAGGTGGCGGCGGTCCAACGTCGGGGCCACGATGGATGAGTTCGACGCCGAGGCACTGGCGGCCGGCCTGGAGACGTTCGGTGGCGACGAGGCCGAACGCCGTGCGGTCGCACGACACGCCCGCGACCTCGCCGACAGCGGCCGCTACGTCGAGGATGCCGACGTCGAACTCACGCCCGAACACGTCGTCGTCCAGTTGGCCGACGCCCCCGACGGCAGTCCCGCCGAACGGTGGAACTGGTGGCTCGGCGCCCTGGAGTTCGCCTACGGCGGCTACACGGAGTTCCAACTGCGCCGCTGGGAGGGCGAGTAACGACGTAAAACGGAGCCGAGGCGTCGTCAGTACCCCAACTGCTCGCGGACGAGGACGACCGTGGTTCGACCCTCTTCGAGTTCCTGTCGGAAGATGAGCTGTTTCGCGACGGCCGACTCGACGCCGTAGGCCTCCTTCGCGCGTTCGTTCTCGAGCGGGTAGGCGACGGATTCGAGTCGGTCCAGCGCGTCCTCGAGCGTCGGGACGATTTTGTTTACGCCGCTGACGATGACGACGTTGCTCGCAGCGAAGGGGTAGGCGCCGATACGGCTTCCAGAGCGGTCCGCTGCGACCAACTCGCCGGTCTGGGAAATGGCGTTGATGCCGCCGAGGAAGTAGTCGGCAGTCTGGGCGTCGCGGCGGGCGGCCTGTCGTTCGGCGTCGTCGTCGATGCTCCAAATCCGGTCCGGAAGGCTCTCCCAGTCGTGGGCTCCTTCCGAGAGGTACTCGACGAACCCGATTTCTTCGAGCGTCGTCGAGTGGCCGTTCATCACCGAGGCACCGCTGGGGATGTGTGACTGGAGCGTTTCGAGTGCCTCCTCGCCGGTGTCGACGACTACGACGTCGAATCCGTTGGCTTCGAGGCTCTCGACGGCCGTCTCGATGGCGTCCTCGTCGGGCGTGTCGTCGAGTTCGCTTTCGATTTCCGTCTCGTCGATGTAATCTGACTTTTGCTGAGACATAGTGCGGTAGTTCTCGTTCGTTCGTAGCGGTCGGGGCGTGTTAAGCGCTCGCGGACGCCGGTGTTAGGTGGTTACAGTGACGATACGCGACGGTGTGACACGGAGTCCAACGTCACCCGGTGGGGGTATCCCGATGCTTTTCCGTGCGGGCACGTATTATCGAGTATAATGGGCTTCGGTAGTTACGACGAATCCGAGCAGAAAGACCAGAACGTCGACACCGACGACTCTGAGGCCGTCAACGTCCACCAGAAGGACCACGACGGCGACGTGAACTTCGAGTTCGACGACGAGGAGACGCTCATCGACCGGCTCGGCGAGATGAAAGACGACGACGAGGCGTGACCTCGACGACGAGCGCGTAGCGCCGGACGCCTCCGAAATAGCGTTCATCGACGGTTCGTGTTCTTTCGTCCGATAGCTTCTGCTCCGTCGGCCGTCGCTGGCGGTTCCGAGACGGGAACCGACGAAGGCAAACCGCCCGCCCCCCAACGACGGCGCAGTGAACGTCCAGTTCCTCGGTGGCGCGGGTGAGGTCGGCCGCAGCGCCGTCCTCCTCAACGACTCCCTGCTGTTGGATTTCGGCATCAAGACCGACTCGCCGCCGCAGTACCCCATCGGAAGCGTCGACCCCGAAGCGGTGGTCGTCAGCCACGGCCACCTCGACCACGCCGGGGCGGTGCCGTCGCTGCTCTCCGGGAATTCGCGGCCGCCGATTCACTGGACGCCGCCGACGCGGGCCCTCGCGTTGACGCTGGCGCGGGACACGCTGAAACTCCACGGTGGGACGCCGCAGTGTCCGTTCACCGAGGAAGACGTCCGTCGGGTCACCGAGGTTTCGGAGCCCCACGGCTACCGCGAGGCCTTCGAGGCGGCGGGCCACCGCATCGAGTTCTTCAATGCCGGCCACATCCCCGGAAGCGCCCACGTTCTCGTGGACGACGGGGAGACGCGCCTGCTGTATACGGGCGATTTCCACACCGACTCACAGCGACTCGTCTCGGCGACGACCGAACGCCCCGACGCTGACATCGTCATCACGGAATCGACCTACGCCGACGTGGAACACGAGCCCCGCGAGACGGTCGAGTCCCGATTCGTCGACAGCGTGCGGACGACACTGTGGGAGGGCGGCACCGTCGTCGTCCCAGCCTTCGCCATCGGCCGGACGCAAGAACTCATGCTCGTCTGTGCGGCCCACGACATCGACTGCTACGTCGACGGGATGGGCAAGGAGGTGACGCGACTCCTCCGGCAGTATCCCGAGTTCCTCCGTGACGGCGAAGCGATGCGAAAGGCCAACTCCAACGCCCGGTTCGTGACGGGACGGGATGGCCAACGAAAGCGCATCGCCGAGCAATCGACGGTCATCATCACCACGGCGGGGATGCTCTCGGGCGGGCCGGCGATGACCTACGTCCCCGAGATTCACGCGAACCCGGTCAACAAGCTCTGCTTTTCGGGGTATCAGGTCGAGGGGACGCCGGGTCGGGAGATACTGGAGACGGGCAGCGCCGAACTCGGCGGTCGGCACCTGCGGGTGAGCGCACAGGTCGAA
This sequence comes from Natronomonas sp., assembly GCA_048618255.1. Lineage (GTDB taxonomy): Archaea > Halobacteriota > Halobacteria > Halobacteriales > Haloarculaceae > Natronomonas. The sequence goes on from JBMCDV010000114.1 coordinate 4,219, forward strand.
TCCTACGACTTCTCCGCACACGCCGACCGCAACGGCCTGCGGTCGTTTCTCGAAGCGTACCGCGGGACGCCGCTTCTGGTCAATCACGGCGACTCCTGTGAGTGGTTCGCCGGGGAACTACAGTCGGAGGGCCACGAGGCGCGAGCGCCCGAGTTGGGCGAACTAATCGAGGTGTGAGAGGCGGCGTCCGCCGTGCGATAGCGTCTCGAAGTGTGACTTAAGCCGCTCGAACTACTACAACCGGTAATGACTGTCCGCCCCCTCTCTCCCGGTTCGACGCTGCTCGTCGACCTCGACGGCGTCGTCGCGGACCAACTCCCGCGACTCGTGACACACCTCAACGAGGAGCTCTCCCTCGACGTTTCCCCGTCGGACATCGACGACTGGTCCTACGAGCTACCGGGCGTCGACGGCCACATCGGCGAGGTCATCACCGAGTTGATGACCGAGCGGCCGGAGTGGTACTTCGGCGGGATGGACCCCACGCCCGGCGTCGCCGACGCTCTCGGGGCACTTCGCGAGGAGTACCGCGTCGAAATCGCTACCCATCGCGTCCCCGAGACGCACGACGTCTCGAAGGCGTGGCTGGACGAACACGGCGTCCCCTACGACGATTTCCACGAGGAAGTCCCCCGAGACAAGGGCGCGGTGCCGGGCGATGCGCTCGTCGACGACTACCACGGCAACGTCGCCAACGCCCTCGACGCCGGCAAGACCGGCTTCCTGATGCGACAACCGTACAGCGACCCCGCGGCCTGCGACGGCGCCCACGTCGTCGACTCGTGGGACGATGTTCGCAATCTCCTCGGCGTGTAGGCTTTTGGCGCTGGCGTCCGACCCTCGGGTATGGACACATTCGACATCGGCGGCGAACTCACGGTCGGCCGACTCGGTTTCGGCGCGATGCGCATCACCGGCGAGGATATCATCGGCGAACCCGACGACCCCGAAAACGCACGCGACGTGCTCCGGCGGGCGAACGAACTCGTTGACCTCGTCGACACTGCCGACTCCTACGGCCCCGGCGTCTCCGAACGCCTCATCGGCGAGACGCTCGCACCCTACGACGACGTAGTCGTGGCGACGAAGGGCGGTCTGCTGCGGAACACCGATGGCGAGTGGCTCCCCCGTGGGGACCCGAATTACCTCCGAAACGCCGTGTTGTGTAGCCTCGAC
>JBMCDV010000115.1:0-5385 GCA_048618255.1 Natronomonas sp.
CGTCCTGACGGAGATTTGAACTCCGGTCCCTGGCTCCGCAAGCCAAGAGGATAGTCCACTACCCTACCAGGACTCATCTGTTCATACCCCGGTTCGACGTATAGGGGTTACGATTCGACAGCCACGTACTACCCGACGACCGGTCGGGGGCTTCGTCATCTACCCGTATATTTATTACAACAGAATTATAACTATGAATATAATGTCGGCCGGCGACGCAGTGGGGAACTCCTCGGGGGAGGATATCGGGGTGGATCTCGAAGGCGTATCGAACCTCTTGGTGCTCGCACCAACGATGAGTAGTGCTGCTCGTCGGTCGTACTACGAGGGGCTGTTGCCGGAGCGCCCATCGACACTCGATGTGTTGGCCGTCGAGTACCGGCGGTCGCCCGACCAGTGGTTCGACGAATGGCAGCAGTACGTCGGCGACCGTCCTCGGCAGTGTACTATCGTCAGCACCGACGAGACGACGCGCTCGGCGGCCGCGGCGAGCGACGGAACGGTCACCTATGGTCCCAACACCGCCGCCTGCGTCGAGAACCCGAGCGATTTGACGGGGTTGGGTATCACCGTCAGCGAGTATCTCTCAGAGCACGGCGGGTCGAACACGGTCGTGACGTTCGACTCGCTGACCGCGTTGCTGCAGTACGCCGACCTCCAGCGGGCGTTCCGGTTCCTCCACGTCCTCGCGAATCGAGTGAAGACGACCGGCGCGGTCGCCCACTTCCATATGGACCCCGCGGCCCACGACGACCGCGAGGTGGCGACGCTGTCGTCGCTGTTCGACGCCATCGCGGAGTTCGACGACGGCGAGTGGTCGCTCCGGCGCCGGTAGCGACCGACCGAGGGTTTTTGACCGAAGCCGCGGCCAGAAACGCTATGCCGAAACGACGCCGTAGCGGCCGGTCGCACCGACAACGACAACGCTTTTCGGGTGGCCGTACTTGCCCTCCATAGCAATGGGCGCCATCGACGATATTTATGCGGAACTCGACGCGGACGTCGAGAAAGAGGAGTTCCGCGAGGCCGTCGAACAGAAGGTCGAACAGATGGGGGGATTGGCGGACGAGGAGACCGCCGCGATGCTCATCGCTCACGACCTCGACGGCGGCGAAGTCGAGACCATCGCCGACATCGAACCGGGGATGGACGAAGCGAAGTTCCTCGCGAAAGTGACGAGCGTCGGCGACCTCCGGACGTTCGAACGCGACGGCGAGGACGAGGACGGCAAAGTGCTCAACATCGACGTGGCCGACGAGTCGGGGTCGGTTCGCGTGGCGCTGTGGGGCGAGGATGCCGTCGCGGGCGAGGCGGAACTCGAAGTCGGACAGGTGTTGCGCGTGAAAGGCCGTCCGAAGGACGGATACAACGGCCTCGAAGTGAGCGCCGACAGAGTCGAGGGCGAACCCGACGCCGATGTCGACGTGGAAGTCGGCGGCGAAGTGACCGCCGACTCGCTGACCATCGGCCAATCGGACGTGAACCTCCGGGGGGTCGTCCTCGACACCGACTCGATTCGGACCTTCGACCGCGACGACGGCTCGGAGGGGCGGGTGTCGAACCTGACGCTGGGCGACGAGACGGGTCGGGTTCGGGTGACGCTGTGGGACGAGCAAGCCGACCGCGCCGAGGAACTCGACGCTGGCCAGAGCGTCGAGGTCGTCGACGGCTACGTCCGGGAACGCGACGGCTCGCTGGAGTTGCACGTCGGCGACCGCGGTGCCGTCGACGAACTGGACGAGACCGTCGAGTTCGTTCCCGAAGCGACCGACATCGACGCCCTCGAACTCGACGAGACGGCCGACATCGCAGGGGTAATTCGCTCGGCGGACCCGAAGCGGACCTTCGACCGCGACGACGGCTCGGAGGGACAAGTCCGAAACATCCGCCTGCAGGACAAGACCGGCGACATTCGCGTGGCGCTGTGGGGCGACAAAGCCGACCTCGACCTCGGCCCCGGCGACGAGGTGTTCTGTGCCGAGGTGGAGATACAGGAGGGCTGGCAGGACGACCTCGAAGCCTCCGCCGGGTGGCGCTCGACGGTGACTGTCATCGACGGTTCGGAGCCGGACCGCGGCGGGAACTCCGCCGGCCTCGACGAGTTCGCCAACGGCTCGAAGCCCACATCGAGTGGGGAGTCCGAGGAGACCGATGCCGACGACGGCGGGGAGGACGACGATAGCCACGAGGAGACGTTCACCGGAACCGTCGTCCAGCCCGGTGACCCGGTCATCCTCGACAGCGGGGAGGAGACGCTGCACGTCGAGACCGACGCCGACGTACACCTCGGCCAGGAAGTGACGGTTCGGGGTCGGCGCGACGGCGAACGGTTCGTCGCCGACGACGTGTTCTAGTGTCGCGCCGCCTGCGTTACAGTTAAGGCCGACTCGGCCCGCGTGTGGGGTATGAGCGTCGAGTTACCGTTCGCTCCGGTCGATACCGTTATTCGCCGGAACGCGGGGAGTCTGCGGGTCAGCGCCGAAGCCGCCGAGGAGCTCGCGCGTCGGGTCCAGACCCGTGGCGCCGAGTTAGCGGTCGAGGCGGCCGAACAGGCGACGGAGGACGGTCGAAAGACGCTGATGGCCGAGGACTTCGAGGCCCCGGTCGTCGACAAGGACACCCTGGAGTTGCCGGTCGCGCCCATCGACCGAATCGCCCGACTCGACATCGACGACCGGTATCGGGTGTCGATGGACGCACGAATCGCACTCGCTGGCGTCCTCGAATCGTACGCCGACACCGTCGCCGCCGCGGCCGCCATCCTCGCGCGCCACGCCGACCGTCGAACCATCAAGGCCGAGGACGTCGAGACCTACTACGAACTCCAGCCCTACTTCGAATGAGGTTTGGCTACCGCGACCGCTGCCTCGACCACGACACCGGTTCGCGCCACCCCGAGACGGCCGACCGGCTTCGAGCCATCCGTCGCGGCCTGAAGCGACGACACGGCGTGGAGTACGACGACGGCAGTTTTGCGGAGCGAGCGGCGCTGGAAGCCGTCCACGACCCCGACTACGTGGAGGCCGTCGAGGAGTTCTGTGCCGACGGGGGCGGAACGTGGGACGCCGACACCGTCGCCGTCGAAGCGACGTGGGACGCCGCGCGGGCGTCTGCGGGACTGGCCTGTTGGGCAGCCGAAGAGGCGCTGGACGGCGCCGACGGCCGACAGACGCCGTTCTCAATCGGCCGACCGCCAGGCCACCACGCCGAGACCGACGAGGCGATGGGGTTCTGTTTCTTCAACAACGCCGCCGTCGCGGCCAAACGGGCACTCCAACGCGAGGCGGTCGAGCGCGTCGCCATCTTCGATTGGGACGTCCACCACGGCAACGGCACCCAGGATATCTGCTACGACGACGACAAGGTGTTTTACGCGTCGTTTCACGAACGCGGGCTGTTCCCGGGGACAGGTGACATCCTGGAGACGGGCGGCCCGAACGCACGAAAAACGGTTCTCAACGCGCCGCTGCCCGGTGGGTGTGGCGACGTGGAGTATACGACGGCCGTCGACCGACTCCTCGCACCCGCACTCGAACGGTTCGACCCGGACCTGTTCCTCATCAGCGCGGGGTTCGACGCCCACCAACACGACCCCATCTCGCGGATGCGCGTCTCGACGGAGGGGTACGGCGTCCTCACCGACCGCGTGCGGACTATCGCGGAGGATAGCGACGCCGCGCTGGCCTTCATCCTCGAAGGTGGCTACGGTCTCGATGCGCTGTCCGATTCAGTTGGCATGGTCCACGAGACGTTCGACGGCCGCCAACCCGTCGAACCCGAGGGGGAAATTCTCTCGAAGGCCAAGCGAGTGCTCGACGACGTTCGCGACGCCCACGACCTGTAGCCGCTCTCAGGGTCGAGGGTCGAAGTACGACGCCAGCTCGGTGCCGAACTCGTCGGCCAGTTCTGCGATTTCTCGGCCGACTAGCAGGTCGTAGTCGCTTTCGAGCGCCGACTCGACGTGCGGCCCCAACGACACCTCGAACAACGCCGACTCGACGAGTTCGGCGGGCGTTCGAGCGTTTCGCGGGCGTTCGACGACGTACCGTCCCTCCTCGTCGATGAAGGGGCCGGCAACGCTCTCGTCGTCGGCGTAGGTGTCGTAGAACCCCTCGGCGTGAGAGCGGACGCCGACCGGTGGGCCGTCGTGGCGCTCGATGGCCGGCAACTCGGCGACGCCGCATTCGACGAGGAGTACTGCCGTCTCGTCGGCGAACCGGTCGCTTCGGAGCGGTTCGAAGCCCGCCCGCTCGAGGGCGCCCTCGATTCCCGATAGCGACTTGTCGAGTTGCGGGTACAGTTGGTCCTCGACGATATCCGGCGTCTCGAAGCGAACGGCGACGGGCGTCGTTCCGCGGTCGTCGACGTGGCCCCGAACGTCGTCCGCCGAGAGCGAGTCGGCGTCCCGCGGCTCGAACAGTTCGATTCGAGGCTCGGCAAGCATCTCGCGGGCGTAGTGAATCAGTCGGCCGACGTTGCGGGCCGAACAGACCGCCGCGACGTTGCGTTCGGGGTCGGTCGGGTCGATAACGACGAGTGGGTCGTCGAAGGATTTCGTCCCGTGGTCCTCGGGGTCGAGACGAATCGGGGGGTTCCAGTCGGCGGCTGCTTCGAGTAACTCCCGAAAGCCGCCGTACTCGACGACGAGCAGTTCGGCCAGAAAGCCGGAGAACCCCTTCGTCCGGAGGTCGCTGCCGTAGGCGCCGATGGCACCGAGAAACGCCTTCGCCAGCCGGACGTCGTCGGCCAGCGAATCGATTCGACCCTCCAGATACGCGGTGTGAAACGGCGTCCGGTCGACGGCCGAGCGGATGTTCGCGGCGTCCTCGACGGCGTAGCAGGGCACACAGTCCACGTCGAAGCCGCGGTACTCGCCTTTGACGTAGGGGTGTTCGGCGAACTCCTCGTGGCCCTCCGGAACGACGGCGTGGCCGACCGCCAGCCCGTAGCGTTCGAGGTCCTCACGCGGGAGGTCGGGCGAGAATCGAACGAAGAGGTCGATATCGCGGTCGCCGGCGAGCCACGTTCCGCGGGCAGTCGAGCCGACCAGCCGCGTGTCCGCCTCGACGGGGAGGTCCTCTATGGCGGCCTCGGCGCGAGCGGTGAGGTCGGCGACGACCCTATCCAGGGCCTCGCGCTCCTCGGACTGGGGGACGACCCGGTCGCGGACCTCGGAGACGACCGACTCGAATGTCATACTCGCGGTTGCGCCGTCGGCTGGTAAAGCGTGTCGATGCCGGGGCGAAGCGAAAGCCCTATTTGTCGTATCCGGGTATGAACGACTGCAAAGTGCCGCCGTAGCTCAGTTGGTAGAGCACCTGGTTGTTACCCAGGTTGTCCCAGGTTCGAGACCTGGCGGCGGCGTACTTCTCCGGTCGCTACACG
>JBMCDV010000116.1:0-5368 GCA_048618255.1 Natronomonas sp.
TGTCGTAGGTGTAGTACCAATCGTCGTCCTCGGTTTCGGCGAAGGCGTACCGCGTGGGCCCGCCCGCGCTGGTGACGAGATGGTCGAGTCGGCCGAACTCCTCGACGGTCGTCTCGACCAGCCGAACGATGTCGTCGGGGTCGGTCATATCGCCCGCACAGCCGACGACCCGTCCCGTCGCCGTCTCCCGCAGTTCCTCGACGGCCGACTCGAGGCGCTCCTCGTCGCGGCCGTTGATGACCACGTCGACACCCGATTCCGCAAGGGAGGCCGCCGACGCCTTCCCGAGACCGCTGCTCGATGCGATGACTAACGCTGCATTGCCGTCTACGTCTAATTGCATACGGCCTTTCTACCCGGGGTGTCGTCATAAACCTTCGCGGCACGGTACCACGGAACGGCACACGGCAGGGGTTCGCCTTCTGAGCCATCCACCCGAGGCGCAAATAACCGTATCCGGACCAGAGATGGGGAGAATCGCCCGACTACGACCTTTGTATCCTCAGTCTGATATTTCCCGACAAATATATCACCCGTTCCAGTTACTCATTAACACACGCCATGGAAACTTCCCGACCAGCCTGGCTAAACACAGAGGAACCGTTGCTAACGGGCAAGTACATATTTTTAGTTCTTCTCGGGATCGCCGGAGTCGTCTATCACCTGTGGTTCGCCGAGAGTTACGGCATCGAGATGCAACTGCATCTGGTCATCCACCTCGGGTTCATGATGGTCGCTATCGTCGCGGTGTCGTTCGACCCGCAAGTTAGCCGAGAAGACGGCTGGCTCAAGGTGCTCGACAACTATCTGGTCTTACCAGTCGAGCTCGTCGGGTCCGCCGGAATCGCCATCTATCTGTGGGTGAACTACGAGCGGCTGGCGGTGTTCTCTATCGGGGTATACTCGGACGTCGACTTCTACATCGGCATCCTGCTTTTGGTCCTTATCATCGACCAGTCGCGCCGTGCGTTCGGGAACATCCTGCCGGCCGTCGGGGTCCTCGGCATCATCTACGCGCTCGCAGGGCCGTACTTCCCGTCGATTCTCCGCCACGGCGGCATCGAGTTCCGCCGACTCGTCACCTCACAGACGGTCGAGTTCGCGGGCGTCTACGACACCCTCGTACAGGTCGCCGCGACCTACATCGTGATTTTCATCGTCTTCGCGGCGTTCCTCGAAGCCTACGGCGCGATGGACTACTTCGTCAGAATCGGGGCGAAGGTCGGGAGTTACGTCAAATCCGGCATCACCCAGACGGCGGTCGTCACGAGCGTCGCCATGGGGTCAGTCAACGGGAGTGCGGCCGCCAACGCCGCGACGACGGGCGCGTTCACGATTCCACTGATGAAGGATCAGGGGATTAGCAACGAAACCGCCGCAGCCATCGAATCCGTCGCCTCCAGCGGCGGACAGATTATGCCGCCAATCATGGGCGCGGCTGCGTTCGTCATGGCGGAAATCACTGGGACGAGCTATCTCCACATCATCACCATCGGGCTGTTGCCGGCACTTCTGTTCTACGGCACTATCGCGGTCGCAGTCCACATGATTACGCTGAAGGAAGGCGCTGGGCTGACCAACCTCGAAGATGTCGGGAGCAGCAGCAGTGAGGAAAGCGAAATCGGAGACGAGGACAGAACCATCGAGGACATCTCGATGGGGACGGCGAAAGCGCCGAGCGACGTATCGGTGCTGGCAGAGGCGAGTCAGACGTCGTTCCTCAGCTCGCTCGCTAAGGGGATGTATCTCTGGATACCAGTGTCCGTCCTCGTGTACACGCTGGTCGTTCTCCAGTACGACCCGGTGTACGCCGGGTTCTTCTCGACGCTGGCGATATTCCCCGTCGCGCTCGCACAGGGACTGTACTTCAACGACGACAAGAAGGCCGCCGTCAGGAACTTCGTCGAGAACACCATCGAAGGCTGTCGCCTGGGCATCAGCAACGCGGCGCCAATTACGATGGCGGTCGCGGTCATCGCCATCTTCGTTGGCGTGTTGAATCAGACGGGCTTCACCCAAGCGCTCGCCCAGAGCCTGATTTCGCTGTCGGGCGGCGAGTTGGCCCTGTTGTTGTTATTCGCGATGTTCGCGGCCATCCTCTTCGGTCTCGGGATGCCGACCGTCGCGGCGTACATCGTCGCGGTGTTGCTCATCGCACCTGCCCTGGTGAACCTCGGCATCCGCCTGGAGACGGCGCACTTCTTCGTGTTCTACTTCGCCATCCTCTCGGCGATTACGCCGCCGGTCGCCATCGCCTGTATCATCACCGCCGAGATATCGAAGGGGAACTTCTGGCGCGTCGCCGGGAAGTCACTCATTCTCGGGATGCCGCTGTTCCTGCTCCCGTACGTGTTCGTCTTCAACGACGCCATCATGTACTGGTCATTCCCCGAGACGGCCATGCTGTTCCCGGTGCTGTTCCTCGGGATGGTGTGTCTGTCCATCGCGAGCATCAACTACCTCAACGGCGACCTCAGTTGGCCGTTCAGAATCGGCATCGGACTGGTCGGCGCCGGCATCCTGTTTGCCCCCCTGATTCCGGTCGCCGACGAGCTCATCCGTGCAGCACTCGTCGTCGTCGCCGTCGGGTTGTTCTTCCAGCGAGGCACCTTCAACGGCCTCCGACGGTACGTCACGAAAGTGCTGCAGTAGCTCGGTAGTCGTCTCTTCGTTTTCAATCCGCTTCGAGAACAGTCGCCAGTCGCTTCCTTCGAACCGTTAATCGCCGCGACGGGGCAGATTACTTCGGGCCGTTAATGGTCGTGACCGGGCACTCGGCGTCGAGGATGACGTCCTGGACGACGCTGCCGAAGACGGCTTTCCCGACCGGACTGCGCCGACGGCCGCCGAGGACGATTTGGTCGGCGTCCAGCTCTCGAGTCGCCCGAATGAGTTCCTCGGCGGGGTCGCCGCTGCGCTGCTGGGCTTCGGCGGCGATGCCCTCCGATTCGAAAAACGCGAGAGCGTTCGACGCACTCTCGGGCATGTCGGCGTACTCCTCGATGTTGATTTTCCCGCCCTCGTCGCTCTGAATTTCCTTTGCGACGTTGACGACGACCACTTCGATTTCCTCGCTCGCACAGGGGTAGTTCGCGACGGTCTCCGCTTGGGCCATCACGCGCTCTTCGTGACCGTCAGTCGCCAGTATCACCGTGAACATACCTCAACGAAGTGAGGCCAGCGATATAAAAGTATACCCGCGGTCAGCGTTCGGGAATCGCCTTCGTCACCGACTCGGTGTCGCCGAAACTCGGATGGAACAGCGAGTGCCGGCCAGCACCGCCGGTGACGGTCACGAGAACGTGCTCGGGTTTAGCCGCGAGACCGACCTCCTGATACTCCCGGAGTCCCTGGGCGTGAGTCGGCCAGCCGCCGCCGGCCTCGTCGAACATCCCCTGGTCGCGGAGTTCCGACATCGGAATCCGGGCGTGGTCGTGGATGAACCGCTTGACGTCGTCTTTCGACCAGCCGTCGCGGGCGATGGTCGCCGCGTGCTCCGGCGACAACACGAGGTGGGGCTCGCCCCGCTCGTTGAGGTACGCGAGGTTGGTCCCGACCGTCGCCATGGTGTGGGCCGCCGTGGTGAGGACGCCGGCGGCGCTGTCGGCGACGTGGTCGTTGATGTTGTGTGGTGACTCCGAGGCGACGACGGTGACGGTGCTGTCGTCGGCGTCGAAGCCGCGTTCGACGTGGAGCGGCTCCCACGGACTCTCGGCTTCGTTCTCGGCGACACACAGCCCGAACTTGTGGGGCCCGCCGTGGGTCGCCTTGTCGCCCTGTCCGGGGACGGCGCCGCCGATGTTCATGTAGACGAACGTGAGCGCCCGCCCGATGGTCGCGTTGGGCTTCGACCCCTGCCCGTAGGCGTTGGCGCCGCCGTTGATGTCGAGTTCCTCGACTATCGGCCCGTTGACGACGACGGCGGGCCAGCAGGGGTGGGTGGTCGCCAGGGCGCCGTAGAGGTTGAACTCGGGTTCCAGCGTCGCCTCCAGGGCCGCCAGCACCACTGGAAAGTACGACGGCTCACATCCGGCCATCACCGCGTTGGCAGCCGCCTTCTGTACCGAGACGCTCCGGTAGGCAGGAGGGACCTCTCCGACCGTCTCGGATGGGTCTCGGTCGACCGAATCGAGAAACGCCTCGACGCGCTGGCGGGTGGGCTGGACGATGGGGAGTCCGTCGGGTGAGTCTATCTCGGACATTCAGGCCAGTTCGCTCGACGCCGCGTCGGTGTATTTGCCCTTGTACAGGTCCAGAAGCTCCCCTGCGTCGTTGGTCAGCGCCTCGGTGACCGCCGCGAGGATGTCGTCGGTGACGCGCTCGCTCGCGACGGCCTCCGGGGAGAGGTCAGCAATCGGGTGTTCGATTTCGACGATTGGCAGGCCGGGGACGCCCTGATTTTCGGCCTCGTACTGACACAGGGTCGTGAACTCCTCGGTACAGAACACGACGGTCGGAATGCCGGCCTCCTCGAGTTGGAAGGCGTCGTGCATCGTCCACGACGAACAGGAACCGCAGTCGCCGTAGGCGATGAGGACCGCGTCGTATTCCCGCAGTTCCTCGTAGACGGCCTCGTCGGCCGCGCTCGTCGCCACGTCCTTGTAGACGACTTCGGACACCTCGGCGGCGTGGTCGGCTTCGAGTCGCTCGCCGACCTCTCGCAGGAAGTGGTCGGCGTTCTTCTTCGTGTTCGAGAACAGTCCGATTCGGGCGTCGCCGACGGTCGACAGTCGGTCGGCCAGTACGGTGTCTTTCGCCTCGACTTCGTCGGCGAAGGGGTTGAGAATCTCTTCGTCTGGGTCTGTCATCCGTTATCTATCTCCATTCACGAGCAATAAAATTTGCCTAGCACGGGGGTCGGGGGGCTATCGAATCCGGCAGGTTACCGACCGGCTGTCACCGAACGACGACAGGAAAAGCGAGTGTCGCCCCGCGCCGCCGGCGACGAAGACGATGGGGTCCTCCGGCGAGCGACAGATGGGGACGCCGGCATCGTCGCCGAGTTCCGATGCCGGGACGTGTCGCGGTCGGCTTCCGTCGCGGGTGTCGTACATCCCCTGGTCGCGGAGTTCCTCGTGTGGAACCCGCGCGTGGTCGTAGACGAATCGCTTGACGTCGTCTTTGGAGTAGCCGTCGCGGGCGACGGTCGCCGCGTGCTCCGGCGACAACACGAGGCACGGTTCGGCCCGCTCGGAGAGATACGTCGTGTTCGCCCCGAGGACGGCCATGCTGTGTGCAGCCGTCGTGAGGACGCCGGCGGCGCTGTCGGCGACGTGGTCGTTGACGTTGTGCGGCGCTTCGGTCGTCAACACCGTGACGGTGCTGTCGTCGGCGTCGAAGCCGCGTTCGACGTGGAGCGGCTCCCACG
>JBMCDV010000117.1:0-5328 GCA_048618255.1 Natronomonas sp.
CGCTACACTCGAAGCCGACGAGTACCTCGAACGGGAGATGGTTATCGGGCTCGTACAGATATCGCTCCGTCTTCCCGCCACAGCTCGGACACACCCCGTTGGCCGCGAGCGTCATCCCAGTGGTCGCCCAGCGGTGGTAGGCCTCCATCAGTTCCTCGGTGTCGCGGTTCTGCAGCGCACTCGGCGGGTAGTCGATGGAGAGGATTCGCTCCTCGCAGTCGGTACAGCGAATCGTCACGCGCTCGTCGTCGTAGACGCCTTCCAGCGCCCCGTCACAAGCGTAACAAGACCCCTCGACGGAGAACGGACCGACCGTCGCGGTGTCGGTGAACGTCCCCGAGAGGACGGTCTCGACGACCCGCTTTCCGTGATACCGGAGTTCGTAGCCGTCGTCGGTGTGTCGGATGAAGTGACCACGAAGGCGGTCGAGGTGATAATTGAAGCGACCGCTGTCGTCGACCTCGACGCGTTCGCGCAACTCGGAGAACGACACCGGTTCCCGGTCGTCCTTGAGCGCCTGCAGAATCGACAGTCGCACGTCGTCGCCGAGTATCTCGAAGGCCTCGGCGGGCGAGAGCCGTTGGCTCGACATACCCACACTCCTCGGCGGGCGCCCTTAAGCCTCAGCAGAAATGCGTTTCTGTCAGAGGTAGGGAGCGAGACCGACGGCGTCGACGAGAGCGATGCCGGCGACGAGCGCCCCGAGGAGGTAGCCCGCGATTGCGCCGCCGTTGAGCAGCGGCAATCCGGCGTGGGCCCGGCCCTTCATCACCATCCACATGAGGACGAGCAGTCCCACGGTGGTTCCGAGGACGGCGCCGAGTGCGGGGACGGTAACCGCGAACCCGGGTACGTCCAACAGCGGCGCGTCGCCGGGGCGGAAGAAGGCCGCCGAGGCGACGAGAATCGAGGGGATGACCGCATCGCCCAAGCCGATGAAGAAGGCGTCGCGCTCGAACGGCTCGGGCGCCTCCTCACCCTCCTCGCCGGTGGCTCCCTCGGCGTCGTCGCCCTCAGCCTCGGTGTCGACTCCACCTGTTTCGTCGGCGTCGTCGTCGGAAATCGTCTCCGGCCCCTCCTCTTCGAGGAACGAGTACGACAGCGTCAGCGGAATCACCAACACGACCGGCAGTCGGAGGTCCATCACGCCGGATGCCAGCGTGAGCATGTGTTCGGTACCGTACACCGAGATGGCGTCGTACACTGCCAACACGACGAGCAAGAGGAGGGCAGGGAGGAGTCCGAAGCTGATGCCGAACAGCCCCGCCGCACCGGCGCCCATGACGATACCGGCGGCGTCGATGACGTACCACTCCGGGTAGGCGAGCAGGCCGACTCCCAACAGGAGTGCGGCGCCGACAGCCAGTACGTTGAGGCCGCCGACGGAGATGACAGCCGGAATCACGACCGAGAAGACGTAGAACGACAGGAACACCGACGCGAAGACGATGAGTCCCTGCAGGAGTTGGTCGACGCCGAACTTCAACGCGACGAGCATCACCGCCGTCGCGACGAGGATGGCACCGATGTACAGCACGCTGTTGGTCGGGTCCGAGGGGTCCTCGACGGTCTGGTAGCCGGCGTCCATGAACGGTTCGACAAGGGCGAGGGCACCCAACTGGACGAGGAGGAAGATACCGACTGTGGCGGCGACGGCGACGTAGGCCCGCTTCATACCGTATCGTCCGGTGGCGGTCGTTTGGGCGTTGCGGTCTCCGAACGGGCGGCTATCGAGCGTACAGTTTCGACCCCAACAGTAGCGGGAGGTCGACGCCGCCGTCGGGCGAAACGGCGACGTAAGGCCGGTCGACGGGACCGAACACGTCGACGACGCGGCCGACCGAATCGAGGTCCTGGTCGACGACTTCGGCCCCGATACCGGGATGGTCCTCGTCGGGACAGCGGACGACGGCCAACCCCTGGGCGGTCCTGACGACCTCGCCGACGCGTTTCATTCCCGGAGGGCGGAGACGTACGCCGCGACGGCTCCGAGGAGGTCGGATTTCGTGGCGTCGTCGGCGTCCTTCACGAGGACGCGACCGCGGGGTTCGTACTCCCGAGGATACGTCTTCTCGCGCTCGATGACGGCGTCGTAGCCGACCTGCTGGACCGCACTGGCTATCTCGTCGACGGTGGGTTCGGGGACGGCGAGGTCCGCGGGGACGCGCCGACCCTCGCTACGCGAGAGCTCCGCATCGAGATAGGCGGGCCAGATGACGTTCTCGACCATAGTCGACGTGGGCGACGGCGGCCTAAAAAGAGGGCGGTTACGGCCGACGCGCGAGGAGCGCGGCGCCGACGAGTGCGACGAGTGCGACGAGCGCACCGAAGCCGGCACCGTCGCCGTCAGTCGAGTCAGGTTCGGTCGTCGACTGCTCCGGGTCGTCCGGTGTCTGCTCCGGGTCGGCCGGCGTTCCAGTCGGCGTCGCTTCTGACTCCAGTTCGGCCTCCGCGAGCGCCTCGGCGATGGACTCCAGTGCGATGGCGATTCGCGGTCCCGGCTGGCTGAGGTAGTTGCCGTTGACGGCGACGACCTGGTCGTTCTGGACGGCGAAGGTCGACTCGTAGGCAGCCGTGTTCGGGACCCGACCCTCGTCGTCGGCGACGACGATGACCTCGGGATTCCACTCCACGAGGGCTTCGTCGTTGATTTGGCCGTATCCCTCGACGCCGTTTTCGGCAGCGACGTTGACGCCGCCGGCAGTCGTGACGAGTTCGTCGATGAACGTTCCCGACCCGGCGGTGAAGTTGTCGGTGAAGTGCAGCACGCGCGGCGACTCGTAGGCGTCGGTGCCGTTGCGGACCGAGTCGATGCGACTCCAGTACTCCTCGTTCGTCGACTCGGCGCCGTCACAGGAGCCGACGAGTTGGCCGGTCAGTTCGGTCTTGTTCGCAACGAACTGCAGCGAGGTTCCGAAGCCGAACTTGTAGACGGTCTGGTTGGCCTCACGGAGGCTTTGGACGGTCTCGTCGGGGACGACGTTCGGTGCCAACACGATGTCGGCGTCGAGTTCGACGACCGCCTCCTGGTTGACGGAGAACTGGTCGTCGTTGAGGACGTTCGTCTTCCCGTCGATGCCTTCGAGGTAGTCGGTGTAGGGGCCGACCGGGGCGCCGACGACGCGGTCCTGTGCATCGATTTCCCACAGCGTCTGGGCCGCACTCGGCTGAAGGGCGACGATGCTGTCGGGGCGCTCCTCGACGGTCACGTTCGTCCCCGTGGCGTCGGTGGCAGTGAACGGGAACGAACAGTCGGCGTCGCTCTGTGCGGTCGCCGCCACGGCGGGAGTGGCGGCCGCAGAGAGCGCGACGACGAGAAGCGCCGTGACGAAGACGGCAGTGTAGCGTCGAGTCATAGAGCGAACAGAGAGACGAGGGCAATAAGTATTTGGCTAATCCAACCGCAGTTGTGTCTATGGTCTTCCGACGGACGCTGGCGTGGTCGGCGGGGTTAGCCCTGCTGTTCGTCGCCGTCGTGCTCGTCAGCGCGACGCTCGGCTACGCCGACATCACGCCGCTGTCGGTCGCCTACGTCGTTCTCAACGCGGTCGTGGTGCCGACCGTCGACACCTCGGGGGTTACGTGGATTCACCCCTTCGAGTTCGCGGTGCCGGCGACGACCGAAACTATCGTCCGGGACATACGGCTCCCGCGCATCGTTCTCGGAGGCGTCGTTGGATTCGCACTCGCGTTGGCCGGAACCGTGATGCAGGGGTTCTTCCGGAACCCGATGGCCGACCCCTCGATCATCGGCGTCTCGACCGGTGCGGCCGTCGGTGCGGTCGCCTACATCGTCTTCGGCGCAGCGCTGACCACCGCAGTCGGGGGCGTCGTCCCCGGCGTCGTCGCCGGGTGGGGACTGCCGGCCTCCGCGTTCGTGGGGTCGGTCGTCACCGCCTTCGGCGTCTACCTCATCGCCAGCGAGGGCGGACGGACGCCCGTGGCGACGCTGCTTTTGGCCGGGGTTGCCATCCAGACGTTCCTCGGAGCGGTCATCTCGTATATGCTGTTGCACGCCGGGGACGGCCTCGAAGGGGCCGTTCACTGGCTGATGGGACATCTCCAGTACAGCAGTTGGTGGCGGGTCCGGGTGGCACTGCCGGTCGTCGCCGTCTTCTTCGTCCTGCTGTTGGCGTACGCTCGGGACCTGAACGTCCTGTTGCTCGGCGAGGACGACGCCCAGACCCTCGGCATCGAAGTCGAACGCACGAAGCGCGTGCTGCTTGCGGCATCGAGCATCGTCACCGCCGCCGCGGTGGCGGTGTCGGGCGTCATCGGTTTCGTCGGCCTCATCGTCCCGCACGCGATGCGACTCGTCGTCGGCCCCGACCACCGGATACTGCTTCCGACGAGCGCACTGGCCGGCGCCGTCTTTTTGGTCGCCACCGACACCGTCGCCCGGATGGGGCCGGCGGAGATGCCCGTCGGCATCATCACCGCGGCGCTTGGGGCGCCGTTCTTCCTGTACCTGTTGACGAAACGGGAGGTGCACGCCTTGTGATTCGACTCGACTCCGTCGGCGTCGAGTTGGGCGAGACGACCGTCCTCGACGGCGTCTCCCTGTCCGTCGACGACGGGCAGTTCCTCGCGCTCGTCGGCCCGAACGGGGCAGGGAAGACGACGCTCCTTCGGACGTGCAACGGCCTGCTGGAGCCGTCTCGGGGAACGGTCTCCGTCGACGGACGGGGCGTGTCGGAACTGTCGGCCCGAGAAATCGGTCGACTCGTCGCGACGGTGCCACAGGAGACCAGTTTGGCGTTCGACTTCGATGTGTCCGATGTGGTCGCGATGGGGCGGACGCCACACCGGTCGCGGTTCTCGACGGCGGGTGAGGCCGACCGGGTGGCCGTCGAGTCGGCGCTCGAACGGACCGACACGGCGCAGTTCGCGGACCGCTCGGTGAGCGCGCTGAGCGGCGGCGAACGCCAGCGAGTCGTCTTCGCCCGTGCCCTCGCACAGGAGACGCCAGTGTTACTGCTCGACGAACCGACCGCGAGTCTCGACATCAACCACCAGGTCCGAACGCTGTCGTTGGCCCGTGACCTCGCGGCGGAGGGAAAGACCGTCGTCGCGGCCATCCACGACCTCGACCTCGCGGCGCGGTTCTGCGACAGCGTCGCGTTGCTCTCCGACGGGGAGATTCTCGCCAGCGGCCGGCCTCGAGAGGTTTTCGACGCCGAGCGTCTGGAGACGGCATTCGGCGTACGGAGTGCCGTCGGGGTGAATCCCATCACGGGAACGCCGACGGTGACGCCGCTTTCGGATGCGCCGCCCGGCGACCGGCACGTCCACGTTCTCGGCGGCGGCCAGCGAGCAGCACGGACCATC
>JBMCDV010000118.1:0-5326 GCA_048618255.1 Natronomonas sp.
GCGGCAAGCTCATGTGGCCCCATCGCAATGGATTCGCCGCGGCACTCGACCTCGAGGGCGACACCGAGTCGGAGGCATCGGCGCTGCGAACCGGTCTCACCGCCAAACTACAGGAGCACGTGTACCTGGCCGGCATCACGGTGAAGAACGCCTACGCCGCGGGCCTCGAGAGCGGCGAGTTCGAGGCGGCGGCGGGCACGTTGGACACCAACTCCGTAGAGCTTGCCGACGCGATCGGCGAACTGGCCGGCGACGAGAATCGTGAGGCGTTCCTGACCCTGTGGCGCGACCACATCGGATTCTTCGTCGACTACGCCGCCGCCACCGCCGGCGACGACGAGCAGGGTCAGGCCGATGCGATCGATGACTTGGACAGCTACACCGACGGCGCCGGCGATTTCTTCGAGGAAATCTCCGCCGGCGAACTGCCTGCCGACGCGGTCAGCGACGACCTGGTCGAGCACATCGCGACCCTTGGCGGTGCTATCGACTCGCTAGACGCTGCGATCAATCAGTGAGGGGCGTCCGGCAGGTCGTCCCTGAGGCGGCCACAGGCCGCCGAAGGCGCGCGAAAAAGGTCCGAAAAATTGGCTCTAGAAGCTGAAGAGGTCGATACCGCCGGTGACGCCGATGACCTGTCCGGTGATGTAGTTGGACTGCTCGGAGGCGAGGTAGGCGACGAGGTTCGAGACGTCCTCTTCCTTGCCGAGTTTCCGCATCGGCGTGGCCTTGGCGATACGTGCGAAGTGTTCGTCGACCTGTTCGAGTTGGTCGATGGGGAGTTCGGCGAGTTGGCCGACGACGATGCTGGGGGCGATGATGTTGGAGGTGACGCCGTGTTGGGCGCCTTCGAGTGCGAGCGTCTTGCCGAAGCCGATGAGCGCCGCCTTCGTCGCCGAATACGAGAGCTGTCCGAAGCCGCCCTGCCAGCCGGCCATCGAGGACATCGAGATGATGCGGCCGAAGCCGCGCTCCTTCATCCCGGGATAGACGGCCTGGGTGATGTTGTAGGCACCCGTGAGGTTGACGGCGATGTCTCGGTCCCAGATGTCGTCGTCGAAGTTCTCGACCTTGTCGCGGGCGTCGACCATCCCGGCGTTGTTGACGAGGATGTCGATGCCGCCGGTCTCCTCCTCGAGGGCGGCGACGGTGTCGGCGACGTCCTCGCGGTCGGTGAGGTCACACTCGACGGCGTGGGCGGTGCCGTCGTAGTCCTCCTCGACTTCGTCGACGATATTCTCGGCGGCTTCGATGTTCACGTCGAGGACGACCACTTCGGCGCCCTCCTCGGCGAGTACGCGGCAGTCTTCGCTTCCGATTCGTCCGGCACCGCCAGTCACGAGGGCGGTTTTGTCGTCGAGTCCTAAGTCCATTGCAAGACAGGTGTCTCCGGGTTTCGCTATAAGGATTTGGACGGTGATACGAGGGGCGTTTAGTAGGGGTCGTGGGAACGCGGAGCGAACGTCACTCGACGACGCCGACAACCGCGAGCAACTCCCTGAGGGTTTCGAGTTCGTGGTCGGCTTCCGGACCCCACCCCTCCTCGCCGTAGCCGGCGGCGGCGATTCCGAGCGCCGACGCACCAGCGATGTCGTGAGAGTGGCGGTCCCCGACCATCACCGTTCGCTCGGGGTCGGCCTGGGTTGCTTCGAGGGCATCACGGAACATTCGCTCGTCGGGTTTCGTGTAGCCGACGGCTTCGGAGGTGGTGACGTGTGCGAAACACTCGCGGATGCCGAACGATTCGAGCATGTTCTCGGCTTCGTGGGTATCGATGTCGGAGACGATGGCCTGCTCGATGCCGGTCTCGGCCAACGTTTCGATGGTCTCGATTGCGCCGTCTTCGGCGCGCAGCGTCGCCGCGGTACAGCGGTCGAAGGTTGCTCGCCACCCTTCCGGCGGGTCGCCATCGAACAGCGCCGCCGTCGCCTTCCGGTAGCCGTCGCTCGCGGTCCGGTACTCGGTTCCCTCCCGTCCGCGGAAGTGCTCGCCGAGGGCGGATTTCCAGTCGTCGAGGGCGGACTGGGCGTCGAGACCGTGCTCGTCGGAGAGCTCGGCGACGAAGGCGGCGTACCCCTCCCGGACCGATGCGAGTTCGACGATGACGCCCCCGATGTCCCAGAAGACGGTGTCGTAGCGGTGGCCGTCGCTCACGGTTCGTAGTACCGAACGCCGTCGCGCAGTTCGCTGTCGATTTCGCCGGTCGCCTCGAGGTGAGCGAGCGCGCTCATCGTCTCGGGGATGAGGTACTTCACGTCGCGGTCGCCGGCGATGGCCATCGCGACGCCCGGGACGGTGGAGTAGCCGTCGGCGACGAGGTCGGTCACGCGTTCGAGGCGGGCATCGAGGCTGCCGCGGTCGCGTTCGACGGCGCCCGCGAGGTCGGTGTGGACGGCACCGTGGCCCGGGTAGACGCGGTCGACATCGAGTTCGGCGAGGCGGTCGAGGGCCGTATAGAAGGCGTCGAATGCCTCCGTGTGGCCGTCGTCGAGACCGTCGTGCATGACGACCGGGCGAAACGGCTGGATGCCCATGTCGCCGCCGAGCAGTACCGACTCGCCGTCGAGTTCGGTCGGATAGCTCAGGTGGTCGGCCTGGTGGCCGGGGACGTGGACGGCATCGACTTCGATGTCGCCGATTTCGGTTCGGTCGCCGGGCGTTATCCACACGTCGACCGCCGTCGGTGGGAGGAGTTCTCGGTTCCGCTCCAGCGACTCGACGGCCATGTCGACGGCCATCTCCAGTTGTTCCTCGGGAAAGCCGGCCTCGGTGCAGTTCTCGCGGACGCGGGCTTCGAGGTCGGCCGAGTCACGGTCGAACCGTTCTTCGACGCTCGCGGGCGCGTAGACGGTTGGGTCGCCCTCCTCGAGTACCGTCGGGACGAGACCGATGTGGTCGACGTGAGGGTGAGTAACGATGACGTGTTCGATGTCGCCCGGTTCGTACCCCAACTCGGCGAGCTGCGAGCGAAACGCCGCTTCGTGGTCCGGGAGCGCGGCATCGACGAGGACCGGCTCTGACCCCTCGATGAGGTAGCAGGCGACGTGGCCCGGCGGCCAGTCTACGTCGAACTCCAGTCGGCGGACGCTCCCCTGTTTGCTCCGTGTTTCCATTCAGCGGAAGAATGCGACCGTTCGGTATAAGGGTTTGTTTTAATAGCCAGTGAGTACACCTTCCATTGTTCAATATACGGCGACCGGACTTACCTTTATTAACACTCCCTCGAAACGAGTCAGGCGCCACATGACAGCAGCCTACACCGGCGCCCCCGCGGCGCGTGAGTATCGATGTTAGAGCAGTTCAGCGTCGACGGCAAGACGGCGGTCATCACCGGGTCGAGTCAGGGAATCGGCGCCGTCACCGCGGAGCGGTTCGCCGACGACGGCGCGAACGTCGTCGTCACCTCCCGGACACAGGAGAAAATCGACGAAGTCGCCGCCGAAATCAACGACAGCGACCGGCCCGGCGAAGCCATCGCCGTCGAATGTGACGTTCGGGACCGCGACAGCGTCGAGGCGCTCGTCGAGGCCACAGTCGAGGAGTTCGGTACCATCGACTGCATGGTGAACAACGCCGGCGCCTCCTTCATGGCCGGATTCGACGACATCTCCGAGAACGGCTGGAAGACCATCGTCGACATCAACCTCCACGGCACGTTCCACGGCGCACAGGTCGCCGGCCAGCAGATGCAGAAACAGGAGTCGGGGGGAACCATCATCAACTTCGCGAGCGTCGCGGGGACGATGGGCTCACAGTACATGAGCCACTACGGCGCCGCCAAGGCCGCCGTCGTCAACCTCACCACGTCGCTGTCGGCGAACTACGCCGACCACGACATCCGCGTCAACTGCATCGCCCCCGGGCTCGTCGGCACCGCGGGCGTCGCCTCCCAGATGGGCATCGACCCCGCCGACGTCGACCGCAGCGACATTGCCAAGGAGATGGGCCTTCCCGAGGAAATTGCGGACATCGTCCAGTTCCTCGCCAGCGATGCTTCCTCCTATATCGTCGGCGAAACGATTACGGCACAGGGAATCCCGCCGTTAGAGGATTCCCAACTGTGAGGCACCGATGACCGAACGCGACGTGTTCCTCCCGGTCGCCGCCCAACCGAGCGTCGATGCGCTCGTCGAACAGGCTCAACTCGGCGAAGAGTTGGGCTACGACACCGCGTGGCTCCCCGAGACGTGGGGACGCGACGCCGTGACGACGCTCACCTGCATCGCCCGCGAAACCGAGACCATCGACATCGGCACCTCGATAATGCCGGTGTACTCCCGCTCGCCCGCGCTCATCGGACAAAGTGCGGCGACGCTCCAGGAGGTCTCCGAAGGCCGGTTCCGACTCGGACTCGGTCCCTCGGGTCCCATCGTCATCGAGAACTGGCACGGCGCGGAGTTCGGCAATCCCCTGCGACGGACCCGTGAGACCGTCGACGTCGTCAAGCAGGTCCTCTCGGGCGAGGAGGTCGAGTACGACGGGGAGTACTTCGACCTCGAGGGCTTCCGACTGCGGTGTGAGGCCCCCGACCCGGTTCCACCCGTCGAGACTGCCGGGATGGGTCCGAAAGCCGTCGAGCTCGCCGGCCGGTTCGCCGACGGCTGGCATGCGCTGATGTTGACGCGGGAGGGCCTCCGAGACCGGCTGGAGGACTTCCAACGCGGCTCGGAGATGGGCGACCGCGACCGCTCCGAACAGCGCGTCACGCTGTCGTTGACCTGTTGTGCCCTGGAAGACGAAGCGGAGGCGAAACGACTCGCCAAACAGCACGCCGTCTTCTACCTCGGCGGTATGGGAACGTACTACCGCGACAACCTCGCCCGACAGGGCCACGAAGAGGTCGCCAACGCCATCTACGACAACTACCAAGACGGCGACCGTGAGGCAGCGATGACGGCACTACCCGACGACCTCCTGGAGCAGTTGGTCGTCTGGGGCACTCCCGAGGGAGCACGCGAACACTTCGAGCGATTCACCGACGTCGAGGGCGTCGAAGCCGTCTCGGTGTCGTTCCCACGGGCGGCGAATCTCGAACAGATCGAGTCGACGATGCGGGCGCTACAGCCGCGTTGACGGCCGCCCCGTTCGACTTCGTGTTACCATTGTTTTCCACACTGCCCTAAAATGAACCATTGTTCTCCAGTAGGACCATCGAGTACGAAACTGTTAGGAACTTTTTAATAGTTGAAGATTCACGCGGAGTTCTTAACCCCGGGGTCGTTTTGCGACGGTATGGCAGACCAAAAGCCACGACAATCGACACGACCGGTTTGCTCGTCGTGACACTCGCACTCGCCAACACCGGCCGACTGCCGGCCGTCGTCAC
>JBMCDV010000119.1:0-5324 GCA_048618255.1 Natronomonas sp.
GCGCCGGAGTAGTCGAACTCGGCCGCCTGTCCGATCTGGATGGGTCCGCTGCCGATGAGCAGGATAGTGCGGTCCTCGTCTGGCATTACTCGACTCCAATCCGTACATCGTAATAAGCCCGGCGAAAGAATGCGGATATCGTAACGCGAGTACGAATTTCGAATCGAAAGAGGTTTGTTGCAGGCGGCGACAGCGCTGCCGCTCAGGAAGAACGGCACCGACGGGAGGAAAACTCAGTTCACTTCGCCGAGTCGGTAGCGATAGGGTTGGCCGTCGATGACCTCGACTTCGCCGACCTGTGCCTCCCGGCCGAGAACGGTCGCGACCTGGTGAGCGCTGTCGAACTCCTCGCCGTGCTCCTCGAGAAGGTCGAGTATCTCCCGGGCCGTCAGCGGCTCCTCGGGGTCGGCCTCCGACAGCACGGTTCGGATGCGCTCGAACTCACCCCGGCGTATGCGCATGTTCTTACACATGTGCCCACATACCATAACACCCCGTCAGACAAACGTCGGACGAGGAGACGGCGAAAATCGAGCGACGGAGCGTGAATCGAATCGCCGACGTTCGTCAGACATCGAACATCAAATTCGTGTGACGCAGTGTCACACCGGCGTGTCGGCTTCCGACTCGAAATCCCGCTGTTCGCGGTACTGTTCGACGAACGCCTCGATGTCGAACTCCAGCATCTGCTCTTCGAACGTCGAAGCGGTGTCGCTGTCGCCGTGGCTGGCGGCGTGTTCCATCAACTCCACGAGCAACTCGACGACGGTCTCGTGGAGTCGTCGGGAGTCGAAGTCGGAGACCCACACCAGAGCGTAGCCGACGGACCCGTCCTCGCTCACGTCGGCGACGGCGACCTCGTCGGGGAACTCCTCTAAGACGATACCCATCACGTGGGCGATGCCGAACTCCGGGAACTCGTCGGCGGTTTCGATGGTCTTGCGCAACACGTCGGCGATGGATTCGGGGACGAACCGGGAAACGGGGTGAACGTCGACGACGACGGCATGGTGCTCGCCGCAGTCACAGCGAATATCGCGCATCCCCATGTCGATGTCCCGAGCGTGTACCGTCTCGCCACACGCCAACTCGAGTGTGCCCGGGTCGTCACCCGGAACGCGCGGTTCTGCCATTGGTCCCTCTCGGTCGCCTGCGGGGTTAAAAACAGCGTTCCGTAGTCGTCACTCGGGGATGTCGTCGGGACCGAGCGCCGCGTTGTAGGGGTCCAACTCCTCGTCGTCAGCCTCCGTCTCGCCCGCCTCGAGTTGGACGTACCCGCGCGTGACGACCGCGGCGCCGAAGGCCAAGATGACCCCGCCGACGGCGGCGGTGACCACTGCACTCCCGATGGGTGAAACGAGGCTCAGAACCGACCCGACGAGCTCGTCGATTAGCGAAACGACGACGACGAGCAACCCGAGGGCGAACACTTCGATGCGGTGGCCCTTCGTCAACCGCCACGACTCGGCCATCGCCTCGACGAAGTTCTCGTCCTCGATGGCGATTCGCTGGCGCATGAAGAAGAACACGACCGCGAAGAATACCCCCGGCAACAGCAAGAACACCGACCCGACGATGATGAGGCCCCAGACGACGATGCTACCGATGAAGCCGTTGAGCGTCGCGAGCAGAACGTTGTCGGTGAGGCGGTCACGGGAGACGGCCTCGGAGTCCGCAGCCGCGAACGTCCGCACGGCGACGATGGAGATCGTTTCCGAGACCAGCGAGAGCGCGACGAGTGCTCCCGCCGCGACGCCCGCAGGGAGCCCCAACGCGAGGGGTGAGGACTCCCGAGCCATCTCTACCTGCGTCCGAAGGTCCGAAATCAGCGTCTCGTACTCCTGTTGGCTGACGTTGAGTTCCTCGGGCGATAACCCCTGGAACGTTTCGAGCATCGCTTCGAGCAAACTGACCGAGAGCGTCTGTACGAAAACGCCGAAGAGGAGGGTGACCACCGCGAAGGCCGCCGCCAACAGCAGGCCGTTCTTGGCGAACGTTCTGGAGGTACCGTCGCTGAACGCCTCGCCGATGTCGAGACTCATAGGCGATTGCGCGCCCGCTGGCCTCTTAAGCGTGGCCGAAACCGTTAGGGCCAGTCGTCGCGTTCCTCCCCGCCGTCGTCGCCGGATTCGGCCTCGGGGTCGCCGAGGTCCCACTCGGCGGCCTCGGCGGCCTGTTCGACCGGGAGGAACTCCCAGTCGACCGCCTCGGCGAGGGCGGCATCGTCGTCGTCGACGCCGACGAAGACGTGCCGGTCGGTGTCGAACTGTTTCTTGACGTTTTCGAGGCTCTCCTCGCGGCCCCGCGGCCCGGAGAAGAAGTCCTGTCTGATGCGGTTCTTCCGCGTGAAGTTCGTCACGACGTACGTCGGCTTATCGGAGACGACGCCGACGTACTCGCTCCACGTGCGAGCGTCGGAGAACACCTCTTCGGGCCGTGCAAGCCGCTTGAGCGCCTCCAGCTCGAACGCGAGTGTCATATCCGTAGAGCCGCCGCCATCCATACGCGAGTGGGGGAGGCCACCGGAGAAAACACTTTGGATACGGTCGGAATCGACGGCGACGACCCCGTCGGGTCAACCCTCGGCGGAGTCAGTCCCAGCCGACGCCCCCGGTCCCGACAGGAGCCACCGGGGAACGACCCGGGTGAGCACGACCATTCCCACGAGTTCGACGAGCGTCTGTGTCACGACGACCCCGGGGGCGAGTCGGTAGGCCTCGGGCAGGGCCAACGCCAGCGGCAGGACGACGAGCGAGTTTCGCGTGACGCTCGTGAACACGAGCGCGCGGCTTTCGCCAGTGTCCATTCCGAGTGCGCCCGCAACGAGTCGTCCCAGAAGCGGCATCACGAGGAGGAACGCGACGTACACCGGTACGACGGCGACGAGACGGTCGATGGAACTCCAGACGCGGGGGAGTTGAGAGGCGATGACGACGAACAGCGTCAGCCCCATCATCGGGACGGGGAGCCACCCCATCGTCGAGTCCCACCGTCGACCGGCCTCGGCTCGCTCCGCCCACAGTTGGGTGAGCCACGCGAGCGTCAACGGCAGTGCGATGAGCACCGCGAACGCTTCGAGGAACGGTCCCACCTCGATGACCGCCGCGACGCCCGGCCCCACGAACAGCCGGAGATACACCGGCAACAACAGCAACTGGACGAAGAGAAGCGCCGGCGTCGTCGCGGTCACCTGTTCGGCGTTCCCGCCAGCGATGTCGGTGAAGGCGATGACGTAGTCGATACACGGCGTCAGAAGCACCATGAGCGCGCCGACGACGATGGCCGGCTCGGCGGGAAGAAAGCCGAGGAGCCCCCAGACGACGACCGGCACGACGAGAAAGTTCATCCCGAGTGCGGCCGCCACGAACCGGCCGTTGGTGAACGCTCGACGGAATCGGACGAAGGGAATCTCGAGAAACGTCACGTATAACAGCGCGGCGATGACGGGGTTGAGAAACGCCTCGAGGTGCGGTCCCGTCGTCGGGCGACCGAGGCCGACGACGATGGCGGCGGCGACGGCGACCGCATACACCGCAATCTGGTTTCGCTGGAGGCGCTCCTTCGAGAGCGTCGTCACGAATCGGTAGTGAGCGCCGGCCGGGTTTAGGTTTCCGAAGCGGTCGCCGCCAGCCGACGTGACCAGAACCTTTAGGCGACGTTCCGGCGAAGCCGAGAGCGTGTTTCCCCTCCTCGCCGGCACCGGGCTGACGACGGAGATGCTCGTCGTCTTCGCGGTCATCCTCGTTGCGTTGGCCCTCTTCGTCGCCGAGCCGGTTCCCATCGACATCACGGCCATCGGCGTTCTCGTCTCGCTGGTCGTTCTGGAGCCGTGGACCGGCGTCACGCCCACCGATGGGGTCTCCGGCTTTGCGTCCTCGGCGACGATAACGGTGCTCGCGATGTTCGTTCTCTCGGAGGGCATCCGACGGACCGGCGTCGTCAACATCATCGGTCGGGAAATCGCAGAGCGGTTCGGCGAGAGTTCCTTCGGCCAACTGGCGGCAGTGCTGGGTCTCGCCGGCGGCAGCGCCGGGTTCATCAACAACACACCGGTCGTCGCGGTGATGATTCCGATGGTGACCGAACTGTCGAACCGAACCGGCATCTCGCCATCGAAGTTGCTCATTCCCGTCTCCTTCGCGTCGATGATGGGCGGCATGCTGACGCTCATCGGCACGTCGACGAACATCCTCGCCTCCGACGTCTACGACCGAGTCGGCGGCGCCGCCACCGAGCCATTCTCGATGTTCGAGTTCACGGCGCTGGGGCTCTTGGTCCTCGTCTCGGGGACGCTGTATTTGCTGGCGTTCGGCCCGCGACTCCTCCCGGAGCGCATCAAGGCACGAACCGAACTCACCGACGAATTCGAGATGAAGCAGTATCTCACCGAGGTCGTCGTTCGGGAGGACTCGCCGATGGTCGGCCGGTCGGTCGACGAGTCGCTGTCGGACATTGACGTCGACGCCGATATCGTTCAACTCATCCGCGACCGGAAATCGTTCAACGAACCGCTGTCCCGGAAGGTCGTCCGAGAGGGCGACATTCTCGTGTTACGCGTCGACCGCGAGAGTCTCGTCGGCCTGATGGACGCCGAGGGGCTGGATTTTGCCCCCGACGTGGACGCGACCGACGAACTCCTCAAGGGAGACGAAGAGGAGGTCAGCGAGGAGGGCGAACAGCGCCTCGTCGAAATCGTCCTCACACCCGATACACACCTCATCGGGGAGACCCTGGAGACGCTGAACTTCCGGCAGCGCTACGACGCGACCGTCCTCGCGATTCGCCGTGGCGGCGAAATCATCCACCAGCGGATGGACAAACGCCGACTCCGTGCCGGTGACACGCTGTTGATACAGGCCACCGAGGATACGGTCAACCGCTTCGGCCGCGACCGAAACTTCGTCGTCGCCCAGGAACTCACCCGGCCGGACTTCCGGTCGAAACGGATTCCCGTCGCCGTCGGCATCGTC
The DNA here is from genome assembly GCA_048618255.1 of Natronomonas sp. Classification (GTDB taxonomy): domain Archaea; phylum Halobacteriota; class Halobacteria; order Halobacteriales; family Haloarculaceae; genus Natronomonas. Next base: position 4,971 of record JBMCDV010000119.1, read on the forward strand.
GCCGGCGTCGTCGCTCTCGCAGCCCTCAACGTCGTACCCATCATGATATCGGCACTGGGCGGCATCCTCGGAATGGTCGTCACCGGTTGTGTCAAGCCGAACGAAGTGTACGACGCCGTCGACTGGAACGTCATCTTCCTGTTGGCGGGACTCATCCCGCTGGGCGTGGCGATGGAGGAATCGGGCGCGGCCGCGTGGCTCGCAGACCTCGTCGTCGGCGGGAGCGCCGAGTTGGGGATGGTCGCCTTACTCGCCGTCTTCTATCTGTTCACCGCACTCGTCACGAACGTCATCAGCAACAACGCCAGCGTCGTGTTGATGGTCCCGGTCGCATACGACGCCGCCATCCAGCTG
>JBMCDV010000120.1:0-5255 GCA_048618255.1 Natronomonas sp.
GCGAACAACTTCGGCAGGTCGACGACGGCTTCGCCGAGTTGGGGTCGGAGTCGCCCGTCCGGGTGCTCACCTCCTCGGGCGGGACGGTCGCGCCCGAACACGACTGGCTGGTCGATACGATGCTGTCCGGCCCAATCGGCGGCATCTTCGGCGGTGAGTTCCTCGCCGAGGAGCTGGACATCGACAACCTCGTCTGTTCGGACGTGGGTGGGACCTCCTTCGACGTGGGGCTCATCACCGAGGGCCACTACCCCACCCGGTGGGACCAGAGCCTCGCGCAGTTCATGGTGAACATCCCGATGACGGCGATGGACACCATCGGCTCGGGAACGGGGTCGTACGTCCGCGTCGACCGAACCTCCGAGCGCATCGAGGTCGGCCCCGACTCGGCGGGCTACAAGGTCGGCTACTCGAACATGGACAGCGACGTGGAGACGGTGACGGTCACCGACTGCACGCTCGCGTTGGGCTATCTCAACCCCGATTCGTTCCTCGGCGGCGACATCCCGATGGACCGCGACGTGGCCATCGACGCCATCGACGAGCAAATCGCGAGTCCGCTCGACGAGGACCCAATCGAGACGGCCCGCGGCGTCCTCGACATCGTCGAACGCGACATGTCGAACGAACTCCGTGGACTCATCCTCGGGTTGGGCTACTCCCCGGAGAACTACACGCTGATGAGCTACGGCGGCGGTGGGCCGCTGCACGCGGCGGGCTACAGCCGCGGACTGGAGTTCGAGGACATTCTCATCCCCCAGTGGGCGGCGGCCTTTTCGGCGTTCGGCTGTGCGTGTGCCGATTCGGCCTACCGCTACGACCAGTCGGTCGACGGGATACTCCAGCCGGACTTCTCGAACGCCTCCTCGGTGGCGTACTCCATCAACGACACCCTCGAAGACCTCCGAGAGCGCGCGGAGACCGCCTTCGACCGCGACGGCGTCGACCCCGATACCGTCGAGTTCCAGCCGTCGCTTCGCATCCAGTATCTCGGCATGCTCGACGACCTCGAAGTCGACATCGGCGAGGTGTACGACGACGAGGAAGGCATCGACGCAGCGGGCGTCGACGCCATCATCGACCGCTACGAGGCGAAGTTCGACCAGGTGTTCCAGCGCGCCGCGAAGTCGCCCGAAAACGGCTATCAGATTACGATGGCCATCGGCGTCGGCGTCGGCCCCTCGGCGAAGCCGACCATCCCTCACGAGGAACTGCAGGGTGAGACGCCGCCTGAGGCCGCCCACAAGGGAACTCGGGACATCTACTGGGACGACGGCTGGCACGTCGCCGACCTCTGGCAGATGCGCGAAATCCAGCCGGGGAACCGAATCGAGGGACCGGCCGTCGTCGAGGCGCCCGCGACGACCATCTTCGTGCCGCCGGGGTACGAGGCACCGCTCGACGAGAACCGAATCTATCACCTGCAGGAACAATGAGCACGGAGACATCACCATGAGCATCGAGAACGACAAGGTCGGCGAGGAGAAGCTCGCCGTCACCGAGAAGCTGACCAACGGCGGCGAAATCGGCTGGGGCGGACAATCGTTGCAGTCGATGCTCGAAGAGACCGAGCGACTGACCGAGGACACCGGCCACTACCGCGGCCTCGAAGCCCTCGAACTGAAAGAGGAGAACCGCTTCGAGTACGAGCGGCTCTACTCCCGGCTTCGCGGGGCGTTGGTCTCCGCCCGGGAGACCGCACTGCACGTCTCGGCGTCGCCCATCGTCCGGGAAATCGGCGAACTCTGCTTCCAGATTTACACCCCGGAGGGCGACTCCATCGCCGTCTCGACGGGCATCATCGTCCACGTCCACACCGGCTCGCTGGCCATCAAGTGGATGATAGAGGAGGACTACGAACACGACCGCGGTATCGAACCCGGCGACGTGTTCTGCAACAACGACAACGACCTCGGCAACGTCCACACGACGGACGTCCACACCATCGTCCCCATCTTCCACGACGGGGAGTTGGTGGCGTGGGCCGACGGCGTCACCCACGAGGCCGACATCGGCGGCGCCTCACAGGGGCATACCTCCATCGTCCACACCTCCCGCTTCGAGGACGGCATCTACGCGACGTGTGAGAAAATCGGCGAGGGCGACGAACTGTATCAGGACTGGAAGACCCGCGGGGAGCGGTCGACGCGGACGCCGATGTACTGGGACCTCGACGAGAAGTGTCGTCTCGCCGGCTGTCACATGATTCGGGAGGCCGTCCACGACATCATCGACGACGTTGGCGCCGAGACGTTCAAGCAGTTCACCCGAGAGGCCGTCGAGGAGGGTCGCCGGACGATGGAGTCGCGCGTCCAGGAGCGACTGTTCCCCGGCACCTACCGGAACAGTTCCTTCGTCGGCCTGCCGCTGGCCGAGGAGGGCTGGAAACCCGAACAGCAGAAGGACAGCCTCCATCACCTCCCCGTCGAGATGGACATCAACGCCGACGGCACGATGTCGCTGGACATGGAGGGGACATCCTCGCAAGGCGCCCACTCGTTCAACGCCGCCGAGGGGTCGATGACCGGCGGGCTGTGGGTGTCGCTCACCCAGTGTCTGCTCCACGACGGGAAGGTCAACGACGGCTCTCACTACGCTCTGGACACCCACTTCCCGGAGGGGAGCCTCACCAACCCCGACGACCCACAGTTGTCGTTTCACGCGCCGTGGGGAACCATCATGCCGGCGTTCCAGTCGGTGTGGCAGAACGTCTCACAGGCATTTTTCTCCCGCGGCTTCCGCGAGGAGGTCGTCACCGGCTACTCCGAGACCACCGACACGGTCCAGGGCGGCGGGACGCTGATGGAGAGCATGGCCCAGATGATTCCCGACGAGGTGGGCGATTACTTCCCCGTCTCGCCGTTCGACCTCTCCTGTCAGGGGTTGGGCGCGTCGGCCGTTCGGGACGGCCTCGACCACGGCTATGCGATGTGGAACCCCGAAGCCGACATGGGCGACGTAGAGGAGTGGGAGATGGTCCAGTGGGGGACCCAGTACCTCTCCCGACAGATGAAGACCGACTCGGCGGGCCACGGCAAGTACCGCGGTGGCTCCGGGTGGGAGGGCGTGATGACGGTGATGGGCACCGAGGACTGCACGCTGTACAAGGCGTCCATCCCGGACGTGGCCTTCTCGACGGCGGGGATGGCCGGCGGCTACCCCGGGTCGACGAAGTACGCCGTCCGCGCCCACGACACCGACCTCGCCGACCGCGCCCGCGAAGGCGAACCGTATCCGACCGGCGACACCCCACCGGGGACCTTCGAGGAGCAAATCGACGGCGACATCGAGCGCACCCATCGTGGGAACTACTTCCCCAAGGAGTTCGACAACCACGACGTGATGCACTTCCAGATGGGCGGCGGCCCCGGGTGGGGTGACCCACTGGAGCGCCCACTGGAGAAGGTCGTCGCCGACGTCGAAGCGGAGATTTACTCCCCGGAGACCGTCGAGAAGGTGTACGGCGTCGTCGGCGAGTTCGACGAGAAGAACCGTATTTTCGAGATAGACGAAGGCGCGACCGAAGCCGCCCGCGAGGGGATTCGACAGCGCCGCGCCGACGAGAGCGTTCCCTTCGAGGAGTTCTTCGAGAACGAACGCGAGCGCGTCCAGGACGGCGACGTTTCCGACCCCGTCGCCGAGATGTACGTCGACGCCTTCGACATCTCCGAGGAGTTCCAGGCGGAGTTCGACGAGTTCTGGGACATCGACAGGAGTGGATTCTGACAATGGCAACCGAAACCGACAGACAACAGGTCGAAAAGCTCATCGACGGAGACCTCGGCTGGGAGGAGTTGCGCAACGACGTGTTGCCCGACCCGAAAGACGACCAGCGATTCGAGGTGACCCGACAACTGTTACAGGAAGACGTCGAGTGGGACAACCCCATCCTGCTCCCGCTGAACGACCACCTCTACGTCGTCGGCTCCGAACAGGGCCGTATCGTCAAATGTGACTGCGGCCACGAGTTCTGCGGCGTCGAGAACAACTGGAAGGAACACGCACGCATCCGCGTCCGCGAGGACGAAGCCGACCACCGCGAGATTTATCCGGAGTACCAGACGCCACACCCCGAGTGGACGTTCCAACTGCGGGAGTGGTTCTGTCCCGGCTGTTTCGCTCAACTCGACGTCGACGCCGTGCCGGCGGGGTATCCAGTCGTACAGAACTTCGAACCCGACATCGACACCTTCTACGAGGAGTGGCTAGGAGAGAAGGCGCCCGATAAGCGCTAGCGATTCCACTCCGTCACGTTCTCTCGGACGACCTCCAACTCGTCGTCGACTCGAATCTCGTTGACCGCACAGTTGGCCTGATGGTGGCTCCCGAGCGCTTCTTCGAGGGCCATTCCTTTCGCGTATCCGAGCAGGATGTGAATCGGGCCGCCGTGGGTGACGACCAACAGCGTCTCGTCGTCGTGGGTATCGACGACGCTCCGGAAGCGGTTCGTCACCCGGTCGGCCACGTCCCTGAGCGACTCCCCGCCCTCCGGGATGCGCAGCGACGCCTCGTAGGCGGCCTCGCCGAGGCCGAATTCGGGGAATCGCTCCTCTACGTCGCCGTAGGTGAGCCCCTGGTAGACGCCCAAATCACGCTCGCGCCAGTGGGGTTCGAACTCGATGGGCACCTCGCCGACGCCCTCCAGCAGGCGGTCGGTCGTCTGGCGAGTCCGAACCGAATCCGACGAAAAGACGCGGTCGATGTCGTACTCCTCGGCGAGGAACTCGCCGGCGGCCGTGGCCTGCCCTCGTCCCGTCTCGTTCAGCGGGACGGGCGCCCAGCCCTGCATCCGGCCGTTCCTGTTCCAGTCGGTCTCGCCGTGACGGACGACGACGACGCGTGTCATTTCGCGGGGGTACGCCGGCGGCGTGTATGAGTGTTCTGTCGGGTCACTCCCGCCGTTTGACGTCGTGTCGGCCGAAGCCGTATCGCAGGCGATTGGCGAGGCGTCGGGAGAACTTCCCCTCCTCGGGAGCGCGGGAGTCGAAGCGCTCGCCGAGGGCCTCGTAGATGAGCGGCACCGCGATTTCCTGTTCGAGGGCCTCCTGGACGGTCCACGTCCCTGTCGACCCCCCGGCGATGTGGTCGTCGACATCGCCCAAATCGTTGCCCTCCTCCTGGAACGCCTCCTCGCAGAGTTCGAGCAGCCACGACCGGATGACGGCACCGTTGTTCCACGTCCGGGCGACCGACTCCATGTCGAGGTCGTAGCGGCCCTCCGAGAGGAGTTCGAACCCCTCGCCGTAGGCCTGCAT
>JBMCDV010000121.1:0-5222 GCA_048618255.1 Natronomonas sp.
GGTGTCGGAGGACGCCGAGTCGATTCGGCGCGGACTTCGCTCGTCGTCGAAACACGAACTCTTCGAGGGCGAGGGCCGGTTCGTCGACGACCGGACTCTCGAAATCTCCGGTGGCAACGACGAGGGGGCACGACTCCGTGGTGAGACGGTGCTCATCGCGGCCGGAACGCGACCGGGCGTTCCGAACATCGACGGCATCGAGTCGGTCGATTACCTGACGAGCACCGAAGCCCTCCAGCTGGAGACGCCGCCGGACCATCTCGTCATCGTCGGTGGCGGCTACATCGCGGCTGAGCTCGGCCACTTCTTCGGGACGTTCGGCAGCGACGTGACTATCCTGGGTCGCCGGCCGAACCTGCTCCCCGACGCCGACGAGGAAGTCGCGTCGGCGTTCACCGAGCGCTACGACGACCGGTTCACCGTCCACACCGGCCACGCGGCGACGGCCGTCAGCGACGACGGCGATTCCGTGACCGTCGAGGCCAAACCCTACGAATACGGCGACGACGGCGGCATTGTCGAGGACGCCGATTCCGTCACCGCGACCGGCGACCGACTGCTCGTCGCCGCCGGCCGCGTTCCGAACTCGGATACGCTGAACGTCGAGGCGACGGGCGTCGAGACCGACGACCGGGGGTTCGTCGAGACCGACGAGTACCTGCGAACGACCGCCGACGGCGTGTGGGCACTCGGTGACATCGTCGGTGAGTACCTGCTGAAACACAGCGCCAACCACGAAGCGCAGGCAGTCGCCCGGAACCTCTTCGGCGAGGAACTTCGGGCGGTCGACTACGAGGCGATGCCGTTCGCCGTCTTCGCCTCGCCGGAAGTCGCCGGTGTCGGGGCGACGGAAAGTGACCTCCGAGCAGACGGCGTCGAGTACGCCACCCGGACGTACCCCTACGACAAAACTGCCCGCGGGAGCGCCATGCGCGCCGAGGGGTTCGTGAAGGTGCTCATCGACCTCGACGGCGAAATACTCGGCTGTCACATCGTCGGCCCGGAGGCGTCGAACCTGATTCAGGAGGTCGTCGTCGCGATGAAAGCGGGGTCCGGAACGGTTCGGGACATCCGCGAGTCGGTTCACATCCACCCGGCGCTATCCGAGGTAGTCCAGCGGGCGTTCTCCGGGCAGTTCACCCGCCCGGACGATGGTCACCGCCACGACCACTGACGGACGGTTTCGGCTATTGGTTCCGACGACACACGACCGACCCGGCCTTTTGTATCGACCGGACGTACCCGTCTCCGTAATGACGAAAGCAGCAATCGTAATCCTCGCAGGCACCGAATCCCACGCCGACCGCGGCCGACTCGTCAACGGCCTCGAAGCAGCTAAGGAGTTCGCCGAAACCGAGGGCGACGACCTCGAGTTGATTTTCGACGGCGCCGGCACCCAGTGGGTGCCCGAACTGGAAGACGAAGACCACCGACACCACGACCTGTATCAGTCCGTCAGAGAGGACACCTCGGTCTGTGATTTCTGTGCCGGGGCCTTCGGTGTCGACGAGGCGGTGAACGACTCCGGCGTCGTCGTCGCCGACGAGAACGACGGCCATCCGAGCATCCGCTCGCTCGTCGACGACGACTACGAAATCATCACCTTCTAACGCTCACTCGACCGTTCGGCGCCCGACGACCGACTCCATTTCCAGCTCGAAGAGGCTGAACTCGACGGCCTCGACGGCCTCGTCGAACAGCCGAAACGGCGGGAACCACTCCCTGAGCGTCGCCTCCTCGACGTCGCTTTCGAACTCGCGAACGGGGCCGCGAACCTGAATGCTCCAGGAATCGGCCGTCGAGGCGTCGAATACGACGAACGTCGCCGTTCCCGTCGTGTCCAGAAACCGCCGTTTCTCGCTGTCGTCGTCGTGGCCGCTCACTCTGAGCAGGAGTCGCGTTCCGTCGTAGTGATAGCTCAACGGCACCGCGTAGGCGTCGTTTTGGTCGGCCAAGCCCAACACGCCGTGCTCGCCGAGTCGAAGGAACTCATCGAGTTCGGCGTCGGTCATTCCGACGGTGTACACGTAGTCGACGTGTTTCATGCGGCTAGTACCACTCCCAGCCGCTTAAGCGGGCCCCCAGCAGGGTCGCGGTATCGACCCTCCAGTCACCCCTTCTGGACTTCGACCGTGACCGCGCTGTGTTTGTACTCCGGAATCTTCGCGACGGGGTCCAGGGTGTCGCCGGTGAGCCGATTGATGAGCGGGTCGGCGTAGTGAAACGTCGCGAAGACGGTCCCTCGACGAATCGCCGGCGTGAGGTCGGCCTCGATGGTCACCGACCCTCGTTCGTTTCCGACGCGAACCGTCTCGCCGTCGGCGATGCCGCGTCGCTCGGCGTCGTCGGGGTGTATCTGGAGGACGTCCTCGTCGCGCATGCGGACGAGCGTCCCCGACCGCCGCGTGAGCGCGCCGCTGTTGAAATGTTGAAGGACCCGCCCGGTCGTCAACACGAGTTCGTCGTCGGCGACGGGGTCGACGGGGTCGACGTGCTCGACCGCCCGGAGGTCGGCCGTTCGGTGTCCGGATTCGAACTCCTCTGTGTGGAGAACGTCGACGCCCGCCTCGGCGTCCTCGGGGAACGGCCACCGCTGGCTTCCCGTTCCGATGCCGTCGTAGCTCATGCCGGCGTACTGCGGCAACACGCGGGTGAGTTCCTCGAAGACGGCCTCCGGACCGTCGTACTCGAAGTCGACGCCGTCGTCGGTCAACCGTTCGCCGAGTTCACACAGCACCTCGAGGTCGGGACGGGCGTCGCCGGACGGGTTGGTGTTTGGTCGCATCCGCATGACCTGTCGGTCGGTGTTGGTGACGGTTCCGGCCTTTTCGGCCCACGCACTCCCCGGGAGGATTACGTCGGCGTACTCGGCGGTTTCCGTCTCGAAGAGGTCCAACACGACCAGACAGTCCAGTTGCTCGAAGCGCTCGCGGACACGGTCGGCGTTCGGTTCGGTCACCGCGGGGTTTTCGCCGAACACCAGCGCCCCACGCAGGCCCTCACCGAAGGCGTGTGTCATCTCGACTTCGGTGAGTCCCGGCGTCGCCGGTGGCTCGAACCCCCACACCTCGGCGACGCGCTCGCGTGCCTCGGCGTCGGTAACGGAGCGATATCCGGGCAGTACGTTCGGTAGCGCGCCGACATCGCCGGCTCCCTGGACGTTGTTCTGGCCGCGAAGCGGGTTCACGCCCGTCCCTCGCTCGCCGACGTTGCCGGTCAGAAGTGCCAGGTTCAACAGCGCGTGGACGTTGTCGGTGCCGCAGTGGTGTTGGCTCATCCCCATCCCGGTGAAAATCGCCGCCCGGTCGGCCCCGGCGTAGGCTCTGGTAGCTGCCCGGAGGTCCTCGGGGTCGACGCCCGCCTGACGGGCGTTGGCCTCGATGTCGACGCCGTCGAGGAACTCGCTGAAGGCGTCGACGCCGTCGACGCGCGTTTCGAGGAACGCCTCGTCGGTGAGGTCCTCCTTGAGTATCACCTTCGCGACGGCGTTGAGAAGCGGGATGTCGAACCCCGGCTTGACCGGCAAGTGATGTGTTGCCGCCTTCGTGGTGTCGTTCTCTCGTGGGTCGATGTGAATCAGGTCGGTTCCGTCCCGAACCGCGGGGAGGAGATACGACCGGAAGATAATCGGGTGCTGTTCGGCGGGGTTCCCACCGGCGACGAGGTAGGCGTCGGCCGCCCGGAGGTCATCCAGGGTGTTCGTCATCGCGCCGGCGCCGAAGCGCTCGCCCATGGCGGCGACCGTCGAGGAGTGACACAACCGGGCGCAGTTGTCCACGTTGTTCGTCCCGAGCCCCCGTGCCAGTTTCTGTAGGACGTAGTTCTCCTCGTTGGTACAGTTCGAGGAGGCGAAAAATCCCAGCGCGTCAGGGCCGTCCGTCTCGACGATTCCCGAGAAAGCCTCCGTGACCTCCTCCAGCGCCCTCTCCCAGGAGACGGGGACGAACGTCCCGCCGTCGCGGAGGAGTGGCGTGGTCAGGCGGTCCTCGTGGTCGACGATTTCCCACGCTGCCGCCCCCTTCGGGCAGATTTCCCCGCGGGTGTTGACGGGACCCTTCCAGCCGGTCGCCTTCCCCGAATCTGGGTTGTATGTGATGCCACAGCCGACACCACAGTACGGACAGATGCTTTCGCGTGGCTGTGTGGGTTGGTTTGACACACTCCGAAATCGGCGTCGCTCCACATTAGTGTTCGCGCTCGACGAGTTATCCGACCGACAAAAATCGACCGCGGACCGACGCTATTCGTCGGCGGTGCTGATTCCCAGCGCGCGGTACAGTGGACAGAGGCCGGTCAGACTCGTCCCGACGAGGACGGCCCCAACGACGAGTGCGATGATGCCTGCGGTCAAGCCGAGTTCGAGGACGCCGGCAACGGCCGCGATGCCGACGGCCGCGAGCAGTGCGCCAACCGCGAGTCGAACCCGTCCGTCGAGCACGCTAATATTCCGCTCCATACCCAATATTACACACGCAAAAGTGTTAAACGTACTCCTGCCAGCAGCGCTTTCACGTTCCCCCTGTGTCGGCCCAGACGGCGGGAAGTCTGGCGTACACGGCCGCGTTGGTCGTCAGAGCATTGACCGTGATGTACTCGTCGACGGCGTGGACCGTGTCGGTTCCCGCCGCGAACTCGACGGCTGGAACGCCTGTGTTTCGGAGCTTCTTCGCATCGCCGCCACCGGTCGCGCTCCGCCGGTACACCCGCTGACCGGTCACGGTTTCCGCTGTCGAGGCGACGGCCTCGACGAGTGGGCTGTCGGGCTGCTCTGCGGTTCCGACACTCCAGGAGACCTCCGAGATGGTGACACCCTCACACATCGCGGCACACTCCCGGATGTCCGAGAGCACATCGGGCGTCTGTACCCCCGCCGTCAGCCGAATGTCGATTTCCGCTCTCGCCGACTGCGGAACGCTGTTTATCGCCTCACCGCCTTCGATGGTCCCGAGATTAATCGAGGGGAACGAAAAGAGGTCACGGGCCGTCTCGGCGCCCATCGTCGGTGCGTAGTACTCGACGGATTCCTCCAGTATCGGTTCGACCGTGGCGTCGATGTCGAGTTCGCGCCGCCCGAACCGCTCCCGAAGCGTGGTCACGGCCCCGTAGAGGCGGTCGATGGCGTTGTCGCCGAGGGCCGGCCGCGACCCGTGGGCGGCTTCGCCGGTCGCCTCCAGCGTCAACCAGATGCTCCCGCGGTCGGCGACGACGACGGAGTACCAGTC
>JBMCDV010000122.1:0-5220 GCA_048618255.1 Natronomonas sp.
GTGCGGCCGGGGTTGGTTCGGTGTGGGTCCCGGACACAGACGAACCGGCCGAACCCGAGCCGGATTACACCGTCTCGTCGCTGTCGGACCTGCCCTCGCTTCTCGGCGTCAAGTGAGCCTACCGGGGCGGCCGTCGCCCGTCGTCGGCGTTCGCGGTCCCCATTCGAACGAGTCGCTCGATGCGCTCTTCCATCCGCGGATGCGTCGCCAGTAGTCGCGTCAACAGTCCGCCGTCGTCGCCGTGGATGTACAGCGGCGAGAGCGTCCCCCACCACGGCGTGGCGGCGCGCTCGATTTTCACGAGTGCCCGTGCGAGCGCGATGGGGTTTCCGGTCGCTTCGACGGCGCGGTCGTCGGCGGCGTACTCCCGACGACGGGAGTGGGCACGCAGCGCCAGCGTTAGCGCGAACAACGAAAGCACCACGAACTGTGCGACGCGAAACTGAACGACGGCGAGGTGGACCGAGAACGGGCGGGGCGTTTCGCCGCGGAGCCACGAAAGCGCCCGGAGGACGCCGCCGACGAGAAGGCCGACCGGCAGCAACACGAGATACAGGACGCCACCGACGGTTCGGACGAGCGTGTAGCCGAGCGTCTGAATCAGGCCGTCGCGATTCTCCAGGTGGGCGAGTTCGTGGGCGATGACTGCCTCCAGTTCCTCGGCGGTCAGTATCCTGAAGAGACCGTAATCGAGGACGAGCGCGCCGCCGCGGGCGGTGCCGAGCGCGAGGGCGTTCGGGGCGTCCATGCGGGCGACGTACACCGTCACGTCGCCGACGGCGATGTCTTCCCGGAGGGCATCGACGCGGGCGTAGAGCCACGGTGCGTCGGACTCGGTGAGTTCTCTGGTGTCGAGTTCCGACAGCAGTGCCGTGGTACCGAGTCGGTAGCTCAGATAGCCGACGACGAGCGTGGCGACGACGAAGTACCCGACGGCGCGTGCGGGGTCGGGACGGAGCTGCCACACCACCACGAGCAACTGATAGCCGGCGAGGGCGGCGAGCAGGTAGACGACGAGAAGCATCACGCCGGTCAGCGCCATCAGGAACCGAAGACGGAGCCGTCCCATTGTCGAATAAAACGGACAGCCGCGTTAGGAGTCTTCCGTCCGGTCGGGGTCAACCGATACGTCGGTGACCGTTCCGACGCCCTTCGAACTGCCTTCCCGGAAGACGAAGCGTTGGCCCTCCTCGACCAGGTAGGGCCGGAACTTGAATCGGATGCTGGCGCGGCCGTTGTCGCCGGGGAGCAACTGCCCGCCTTCGGGGTGAATCGAGACGGTCTCGGAGACCGTCTCGAGGTGGACGACGGGTTCGTAGCCGTCGTCGATTCGGGTCGGATGATTGAGGACCATCACCTCGGCTTCGAACTCCCGAACGGGGTCTGGGTCGGCGTCCCGGGGGAGCAGCACCATCCCGCGTTCGAGGTCGGCCTCGCTGATTCCCTTCAGCGCGATGCCGACGATGCGTCCCGCCGAAGCCTCGTCGACGCGGTGGTAGTGCATCTCGATGGAGCGAACCTCGACCTCCCGAAAGGCGCCGTCGGCCAGCGGTCCGACGAGCAACTCGTCGCCGGCCTCGACGCTACCGGAGCGGACGGTCCCGGAGGCGACTGCACCGACACCAGTGACGTTGTAGGTGCGGTCGATGTACATCGAGAAGTCGCCTTCGGTGGCGCTCGTCTTCGGGAGGTGTTCGAACAGTTCGTCGAGGACGGGCAGTCCCTCCATCGTCACCGCAGACGTCGAGAGGACGGGGACGACCTGTTCGTTTATCTCCTCGATTGCGGCCTCGACGCCGTGTCGGTCGACCGACAGCGGCGTTTTGTCGGCGTTCCGGAGCAGGCGTTCGACTTCGCGTTCGACCTCGTTGACGCGCTCTTCGGAGACCATATCCGCCTTCGTGATGGCGACGACTGTGGGAAGTTCGGTCGCAAGCAGGATGCCGAGGTGTTCTCGAGTCGTCTTCGTCGGGCCGTCGTCGGCGGCGACGACGAGCAGGCCGTAGTCGAGCTTCTGGCCGACGAGGCCGCGAATCGTCGTCCGGAGCCACGGTTCGTGACCGACGGTGTCGACGAAGGAGACGAGCCGGTCGGCCTCCTCGACGACGCGGGCGCGGTCGGACTTCCGGTGGGGGTTGTCCATCCGGACCGGCCCCTCCTCGTCGAAGCCGTAGACACCGTAGGAGAGGTCGGCCGACAGTCCCCGGTCGACCTCGTGGGGCTGGACGTCGAGGAAGCCGCGGGTGCCGCCCTGTCCGTCGTCGGGGTCGCCCGTGACGAGCGAGCCGACGAGCGTCGACTTGCCGTGGTCGACGTGGCCGGCGGTGCCGACGACGATGTGGTCGTCGTCGACGTCGAGGACGGCGCCCTCCTTCAGCGTGGCGACGCCGACGATACCCTCCCCGATGCCCCACGTCTGTACGTCGTCGATGTGGGCACCCGCCTCCTCGGCGAGCAGCGACAGTACGTCCATCGACTCGGAGAACGCCTCCGGCGAGATGCCGGCGATGCCGCCGTCGTCGGTGACGCCGACGACGTAGGTGGCCTCGCCGTCGCCCGACAGCACGCGGTGGCGCAGTTGCGCAGCGAGTGATTCCATCCGCCCGTCGGCGAGGTGGACCGAGCGAGTGAGCCGTTCCTTGAACTCGACGCTGCCGCCCTCCCGTTCGCCCCGTTCGAGGGCGCGCTGGAGTGCGGCCCGGTCGGCGCTCATGTGGGCGACGGTAACAACCACACGGGCAAAAGCTTTCCCCGGAAATCGGCAGAAACGACCGTTTGATGCGGCTGTCTGTGGTGTTTTTGCACCGTACGTCTCAGGAGCGGTACGAACGGCTGTCGAGAGCGGTCACCACTCGGCTCGAATCGACTCTAGCGCCTCCAGGAAGCCGTCGGCGAAGGCGCCCTCGGTGATTACGTCCGCCGCCGCGAGCGCGTGGTCGTCGGCGTTGGCGACGGCGTAGGACTTCCCGGCGACGCCGAACACCTCGGCGTCGTTCTCCGAATCCCCGACGGCGACGAACTCCTCCGGGGAACAGTCGAGCAACCGCGCTGCGGTCTTCAGTCCCTCACCCTTGTCGACCTCGGGCGATTTGACGTGGTAGGCGTAGCCGGTGTCGACCACGTTCATCCCGTGATCGGCGGCGATGCGCTCCAGCGGTTCCAGCGGTCGCTCCCGGGAGATTGCGAGTTCGGTCTCACGCCAGCGGTTCACCATGTCGACGGGTCCCCATCCGAGGTCGTAGCCCGCTTCGAGGTAGTCGGCGGCGACCGCTTCCGCTCCCTCGGGGTCGCCGTTGTACACCACCTCGCCCGCCTCCTCGATGTAGACCGCGCCGCCGTTCTCCGCGATGACGTTCAGCGGAATCCCCAGAAACTCACAGAGTCCGATGGGGTAGGGAAACGACTTCCCGGTGGCGATGACGACGGGGGCGTCCCACGCACGGAGCGCGTCGAAGACGCGGGGGTCGATGGATTTGTCGGGCCGGGTGAGCGTTCCGTCGATGTCGGCGGCCAGCGGCGGCACCATACCGGCGTTGGGAACGCCGCAGGTATCAAGCCACCCCCTTCCGTACGGCGGTACGTGACGGCCACGCACGCACTCGAGGACATCTACACCGTCGACCCACACCTGATGGGGACGCCCGGCGCGCTCACGCTGTATCTCATCGACGCGCCGAAGCCGACCATCGTCGATACCGGGTCGGCGAATTCCGTCGACCGGATTCACGACGCCCTGAGCGAAGTCGGCATCGCCCCCGACGCGGTCGAACACGTCCTCGTTACCCACGTCCACCTCGACCACGCGGGTGGCGCAGGACACCTCGCCGACGACCTACCGAACGCGACGTTCCACGTCCACGAGAAGGGGTTACCCTACATCACGGACCCCGAACAGTTGGACCGACTGAAACGTAGCGTCGACCGGGCGATGGGCACCGAGAACGCCTACGGGGAGCCGAAACTGCTCGCCGGGGAGCGCTGTCGCGCCGTCAGTGGCAGCGAGTCGGTCGACCTCGGCGACCGCGAACTCGAACTCGTCGACGCGCCCGGCCACGCGCCGCACCACTTCGCCGCCTACGACCCCGCAACCGAAGGGTTGTTTTCCATCGACTCGGCTGGAATGCATCTGGCCGGCGAGATGCGGCCGACGACGCCACCGCCGGGCTTCGATTTGGAGGCCAACCTCGAAACCGTCGCCCGACTCCGCGAGTTCGACCCCGAGAAGAACTTCTACGGCCACGTCGGCCCGGGCGGTGAGGATGCCGTCGACGAACTCGACCGCTACGAGGCGATGCTCCCGGAGTGGGTCGACCTCCTCGAAGAGCGTCGCGTCGAACACGACGACGACATCGGCGCTATCGTCGACTCACTCGCTGACCGCTGGCTGAGTCCGACAGTTCAGCGGGACGTGGCCGGCGTGTTGCACTACCTCGACAATCGGTAGCTCCGCCGAGGCGCTATCCCAACTTCTCGTCGAGGATGAGCCGCGTCTTCGTGGAGACGACTTCGTCGAGTTCCCGCGCTCGGGTGATGAGGTCGTTTAACGTCCCCGTGTCGGCGGTGTCGACGACGACGACGATGTCCTCCTCGCCGGAGACCTGCCAGACGAAGTCGACCTCGGTCCAGTCGGCGATGTCCTCGGAGATGCCGCCGGTGTCGACGTCGACGGCGACGCTGACCTCTATCATCGCTTTGACGTTGCCGGTCCGGGTGGCGATGGTGAACCGTTCGATGACGCCATCTTCGAGCAGTCGCTCGACGCGGTTGCGGACGGTCCCCTCGCTGGTGCCGACGCGGTCGGCGATCTCCGTGTAGGGGGTTCGGGAGTCCCGCCGGAGGATGGCGAGTATCTCGCGGTCGAGGTCGTCCATTGAGATATGACGATTCAGACCGCCCCCACTTACCGATTACGAATTTCGTAACGAATCTTCGAACACAAGCGTTATTTGGGGGTGCTTCATACGCATCTCGTAATGACGGATGCCTACGTGGCGCTGGAAAGCGGACGTGTCGTCGAGGCACGCGCTCGCGCTCCCGGCCGCAGTCGCGGTGAACTGGTGTTCACGACAGCCTACACCGGTTACGAGGAGTCGCTCACCGACCCGAGTTACGAGGAGCAGGTGCTGACGTTCTCGTACCCGCTCATCGGTAACTACGGCGTCCGAGAGGAGCGCTTCGAGTCCGACCGCGTCCACCCCCGGGCCGTCGTCGCCCGCGAAC
>JBMCDV010000123.1:0-5213 GCA_048618255.1 Natronomonas sp.
CAGTACGGACAACACGCTCGTTCTTCGTCGGTCGCCGTCTCAGCCGACGGGTCCGGTCGGCGTCTCATACCGACACCCCGAACTCCCTGAGGTCGGCCTTGCCGTCCTCTGTGACCATCTCGACGTTCCACTCGGGGCTCCAGACCAACTCGACTGTGGCCGTCTGGACGCCCTCCGCGGCCGCGGCCGCCCGTCGAACATCTTCCTGGAGGTAATCACGGGCCGGACAACCGGTGTACGTGAGCGTCATCGTCACCGTCGCGTGGCCGGCCTCGACGGTCACGCCGTAGATGAGTCCCAAATCGACGACCGAAATCGGCATCTCGGGGTCCTCGACCGCGTAGAGCCGTTCCCAGACGTTCGCCTCGGTGCCGGTGGCTCCCTCGCCGGTCGCCGGCAGTCCATCCGCAGCGTCGCCGGCCTCGTAGTCGGTGTACGCACAGTACTCCGGGCCGCCCTCGAGAGGGTCCGGTTCCGGTTGCTCGGGTGTCTCAGACATCGACATCTGCCTCCTCGGGGGCGGGCATCAGCGACGGCGCCTCGCTCCGCCCCAGTTGTCGATAGGTGAACGTGAACTCGTCGTACAGCGACCGCCACGCTTCGGTGTGGGTGCCGTCCCGGCCACGAGCCTCGGGGAGCAGTTCGTCGGCGGACTCGACCGGTACCTCGACGCCGAGGCCGGCGAGGAACCCGGAGACTATGTCGCGCCATTCCTTACGGAGGTCCGCGATAGGTTCGGGTCTGACGCCGGTGTCGACGATTGCCTCCTCGTGGTCGGAGCGTTCGAACAGCGTCAGCGCGTGGGGGAACAGTCGGTCGACGGCCCGCTGGATGCGCTGTCGCCCGTCGGCGCTCTCCGAGAGCCGTTCGAGCCAGTTCTGGGCGTGCTCGCGGTGATAGTGTTCCTCGCAGCGGACCTTCTCCACCCGGTCGGCGATGGGTGCGTACGTGCTCTCGGCGAGCGCCTGCAGACGCAGGTGTTCGTGCGTGTCGTAGAGGTAGCCCCGGAGGACGCAGTCGGCCCAGTCGCCGTCCTCGAACGGCAACTCGACGAGCGTCGCGTGACGGAAATCGGCAGGGTCGCGCTCCCAGATGAGTTCGACCTGGTCGTAGCCGAACTCCTCGAGTAAGTCGTACCACAGGCGGGCGTGTCCCAACTCGTCTTGGGCGATGTTCGCGATTGCGATGTCGGCCTCCAACGTCGGCCCGCGAACCTGCCACTCCGTGTAGCGTTCGGCGACGACGAACTCGTCGTCGGCCAGCGTCCGGAGTTCGGCCTCGACGGCCGCCCGCTCGCGGTCGCACAGTTCCTCGGTAGCGACCATCAGTTATCCGCCTCCGCGAAGTCGCGTTCGGCTTCCTCCTGTTCGCGTTGGCTGGCCTCGATTTCCTCGGCGAACGTCTCGTCGGTGTTGTAGTTCGTCGCCCAGCGGTACTGCTTCTGGGTAGTGCCGCCCATCTCGATGTCGTGGTCGTCGGCCTGAACCGTCTCGATGTCGTCCTTGGGGACGACCCAGAGGCTGTTGGCCGGCTTCCGGCGGGCGTGCATTATCTGTGCGAACTGTTTGGCCAGCTCGGCGTCCGGCGCGTGGACGTTGCCGACGTGGGTGTGGTAGTCCTTCTCTTTTTCCTGTCTGAACACTTCCCAAATCATGGTCAGTCGTCCGCTGCCGCAGGAGTTTCCCCGCCCTGCTCGGGTGATTCGATTGCGTCACGGACCCACTCGACGGCGGCCTGTGCGCGCTCTCGTTTCTCGATTTGGCCGACGCCGGTCGGATACTCGTTTTTCGCGACCGTGAAGAACTCCTCCCAGTCGAGGTCCTCCTCGTAGACCTCGTAGTAATCGTCGGACTCGTGGTACTCGACGCGGGGGTACTCCGGCAGTTCGAGGCCGTACTTCTCGGCCTTCGGGACGTAGGCGTTGAGGAAGGCGTTCCGGAGGTCGTCGTTGCTCATCGTCTTCAGACCAATCTCCATCGCGAACTCGCCGTGGGTCGACTGGTCGTCGGTCGGCCCGAAGAACTGCAAGATGCGTGGCCACCACTTCTCGAAGGCGGCCTGCAACCGCTCTTGGTCGCGTTTCGACCCAGTGGCGAGGGTCCGCAGGATGTCCTCGCCGTGTTTGATGTGGAAGCCTTCCTCGAAACATATCTTGTCGATGGCGTGGGCGTAGGGCTCCCAGGAAGTCCGCTTCAGCGTCGCCTGCCGCCGCATCGCTGCGCCGTCGACGAAGAACATTATCATCGGCAGTTCGTACCAGTCGTCCAACGGGTAGTGGAAACAGTTGAGGAACTTCCCATCGCCCGCTTCGAGTTCGTCCAGCATCTCCTCGCGCGTTTTGATGCCCAACTCCTCGGCGGCCCGATACAGCAGTTGGCCGTGGCCCACCTCGTCTTGGACCTGCGCCGAGACGGCGAGTTTCCTGTCGAGACTCGGCGCCTGCCGGATGAAGGGCCGCTCGATGTAGGCGCCCATGATTTCGCTGTTGGCGTGGAACTGAATCATCCGCGTGGCGGCCGTCCGGTACTCCCGCGGCATGTCGTCGCCGGGGCCGAACTCCCGCGGCCCGGCGCGCTCTTTCACTGTGTCGATGTCCATCCTACGAGAACTATTGTCACGAATTAACATACGACTTGACCAGCCTATAGACTGGTTTTAAATACGCCCCATGTGAAAGGGGCACATGATTTCGGAGTGTCTCGTCGTCGAGTTCCGCGTCACCGGCGACGACTGTCCGCTTGCGGCGGCATCTCGGCGCGCCGGGGGGCCCATCGAGGCCGCGCCGCCGCTCCGACGGGCCGACGGCAACACCCTGTTGCGGTTTTCGACCGTCGACGCCGCCGGTGACGCCCTCGATGCGGACGACCGCATCCGGTACCTCCATCGGACGAGTGCCGACGACCGCCACACCTTCCGCTGTCTCTCGAAGGACCGCTGTGTCGTCCACGAGCTCATAGACGAGGGTTTTCTCGTCGATTCGGTTCAGTACCGCGACGGCGTCGAGCGACACGTCGGGGCTGTCGTCGGACAGGACGTTCTCCACGGCGTCCTCGAGGCAGCAGGCGAGGCCGTCGGCGTGAAACTCGAACGAATCTCCCCGCTGGGCGACGACGGCGACGTTTCCGTCGAGACGCGCTGGAACCTGACGCCCGGACAGACCGCCGCCCTCGAAACCGCCTACGAGATGGGGTACTTCGAGGTGCCGAAAGGCGCCACGTCCGCGGAGGTGGCGGCCGAACTCGACATCTCGAAGTCGGCGTTCCTCGAACGCCTCCGACGGGGACAGACGATGGTCCTCGGCGCCGTGTTCTCGTAACTGAACGGCACAGCGTGGTGTTCTCGGCTGGAGCCTGCAAAGATTGCTCGTAAGCCGCTAAACGTTCAAGCGGATGCCCCCCGAGCAACGGCGTATGGTCGACCCGTACGAGCTCACGGAGGGCGAGACGTTTACACACAGTCGGACGTTCACCCCTGCCGATGTCGAGCAGTTCGTCGAGCTGTCGGAGGACGAAAACCCCCACCACGTCGAACCCGACGATGACGGTCGGCTCGTCGTCCACGGCCTCCTGACGGGGACTCTCCCGACGAAAATCGGCGGCGATTTGAACTACATCGCCCGGGAGTTGAACTACACCTTCCACCGCCCGGTGTACACCGGCGAGGAGATTCGCTGTGCGATGACGGTCTCTTCCGTCACCGAACGCGAGGACGGCGTGCGGCTGCGGACGGAGTACGTCTGCCGCAACGAGGACGACGAGGTCGTGATGTCCGGCGACAGCGACGGCGTGGTCTACGAGTAGCGAGCGCCGAGGCTGCTCTACTTCTCTACGTCCACACCGAGGTCGTACAGCACCTCGAAGAACTCGGGGAACGACACGTCGACGTGTTCGGCGCCCTTGATTGTCGTCTCGCCGTCGGCGACGAGCGCGGCGACGGCCAGTGACATGACGATTCGGTGGTCGTCGTACCCTTCGACGATGGCACCTTCGAGACCGCCGCCGTGGACGACGAGTTCGTCTTCGTACTCCTCTACGTCGACGCCCATCTTCGCTAACTCCGTGGCCATCGCTGCGACTCGGTCGGTCTCCTTCAGACGGACGTGCTCGCAGTCGGTAATCCGGGTCGTCCCCTCTGCGGCAGCGCCGAGTACCGCGATGGTCGGCAGCAGGTCCGGCGTATCGGCGACGCCGACCTCGATGCCGGCCAGTTCGGATTCCGCGACCGAAATCGAGCCGTTCGTGCGGTCCCACTCGATGTCGGCGCCCATTCGTTCGAGGATGGAGACGATGGCCGAATCCCCCTGTGCGCTGGGGTAGGCCCCCTCGACGAGCAACTCGCCGTCGGCGGCGAGAGCGCCCGCTGACAGCAGATACGACATCGACGAGAAATCGCCGGGAACGTGATACTCGCCGTCGGTCGGTTCGTAGGACTGACCGCCCGGGACCCAGAAGCCGTTGGCACCCGAGGACCGAACGTCGGAGTCGTCGCCGCCGACGACCTCAGCGTCGATACCGAAGTCCGCGAGCACCTCTAGCGTGATATCGACGTACGGCGCGGATTTGAGGTCCGTCGTGAGGTCGATTTCGAGGCCTCCTTCGGTGACCGCGCCGGCCATCAGCAGGCCGGTGATGTACTGTGAGGACACGTCGCCGCGGATTGACACCTCCTCGCGGTCGATGCCTTCGCCGACGACGAGCGGGGCCTGACCGTTTCGGCGCGTCGACTCCGCGCGCGCACCGAGGTCAGAGAGGGCGTCCAGAAGCGGCCCCTGCGGTCGCGAGCGAAGCGACGCGTCGCCGGTCAACACCGCGAGGTCCTCGACGAGGGCGCCGGCCGCGGCCGTCAGGCGCATCGTCGTGCCGCTGTTGGCACAGTCGACGACGTCGCCCGGCGTCTCGGGCGTCCCCTCGAAGCCGACGACTTCGAGGTCGTCTTCGATGCGTTCGGTCGACCCGCCGTAGGCCTCGACGGCGCGGGCCGTCGCTTTCGTATCGGCGCTGAAAAGCGGGTTCTTCACGAGCGCGCCGCCACCGTAACCGGCGGCGAGAATCGCGCGATGGGTGTAGCTCTTCGATGGCGGCGCGCGGGCGCCCCCGCGGACCTGTGAGGGTGAGATGCGAACGTCCATATCGGCGGGTGGCGGGCCGCCGACAAAGGCCTGCCGACAAGGGGTAGGGCTTTACTCCTCCCGCTCCCGGCATCCGATATGAACC
>JBMCDV010000124.1:0-5205 GCA_048618255.1 Natronomonas sp.
GTTACAGCCCTGTTCGGCCAGGGCGAGGGCGATGGCTTTGCCGATACCACGGGTCGTTCCGGTGATGAAGGCGGTCTGCCCCGAGAGGTCGGGCTTTTCGAGCGTCATACCCCGCATCTTCGAGGCAGTGAACTTAAAACCCGATTAGTCCGGCAATGATTCGAGCGCCGACGCCGCCTCGGCGCCTCACCGGTCGCGAGTGACCGACTCCCCGGGTTCGGTTCGGGCGTTGGCCGACAGCACGACCCCGGGTGAGAGGCTGGTGTTGATAGCCGTCTTCACGTTCGGTCCGGCGACGACGCCGTACTTTCGACGTCCGGTCGAGACGCGGTCGCCCTTCACCGTCTGTTTCACGTCCGACCCATCGTGTCTGAGGTTCGCGACCTGCGTTCCGGCACCGAAGTTCACGCCCGGTGCGAGCAGGCTGTCGCCGACGTAGGAGAGATGCGGCACGTTCGAGTCGGCCATCACGACCGAGTTCTTCAGTTCGACGCCGTGGCCGACGTGGCAGCCTTCGCCGACCAGCGTCGCCCCGCGGATATAGGCGTTCGGCCCCACGTCGGCCCCCGACCGGACGAGCGCCGGCCCCTCGATGACGACGCCGGGTTCTATCGTCGCTCCCTCCTCGACGACCACCTCGCCGCGGAGTTCGGCGTCGCCACGTACGTCGCCATCGACGCGTCGGTCGAGTTCGCCGAGTTTCCACTCGTTGGCTTCGAGCAACTCCCAGGGCCGGCCCACGTCGAGCCACCGAGACAGGGTCACAGCCGTCACGTCGGCGGCGTCGATGACCCGTGCCACAACGTCGGTTATCTCGTACTCGCCGCGGTCGCTCTGAGGCACGTCGAGATGTGACAGTGCCGCCTCCGGGAACGCGTAGGCACCGGCGTTGGCGAGATTCGTCGGCGGGTCGGCGGGCTTTTCGACGATGTCGGTCACTCGGTCGCCGTCGACCGAGAGGACACCGTAGTTCCGCGGGTCCTCGACTTCGATGGCGGCGATGGCGGGAGCGGTCTCGAACAATGACTCGACGCTCTCCGGGTCGTAGAGGTTGTCGCCGTTCAGCACCGCGAAGGCGCCGTCGAGGTGTTCGCGGGCGGCCCGGACCGCGTCGGCAGTCCCTCGCTGTTCCTCTTGGACTGCGAAGGAAACGTCGACACCGCGGTATTCGTCGCCGAAGTACTCCCGGACGGCGTCGGCTTCGTAGCCGACGACGAAAATCAGGTCCTCGGTACCCGCTTCGACCGCCGCGTCGGCGGTGTGAGCACACAGCGCCCGGTCGGCAACCGGCAACATGGGCTTCGGCACCGTCTCGGTCAGCGGACGCATCCGGGTCCCCTCGCCCGCAGCGAGAATGACGGTTTGCATGGCAGGACAGTCGATGGCGAGGGGGAAAAACCGGACGGTTGTCGTTCGACTTACTCCTCTAAGATATCGTCGGTGGCCGGTTCCGGTTCGTCGTCGTCGGCTCGACGCATTACGTCGACGTGGTAGTGTTGGAGGATATCTCGGCCGAGCAACAGCGGGTAATCCATGTGGCTTCTGTCCTCGACGCTCGCCGTGACGGTGTGTTGGGTGCCGCCGATGCCGACCACGAGGTCGACGACGGGGCGGGACCGACCGCTCTTGACGCTACCCGATTTGATTTTCACGATGTCCTTGATCGGGCCGGTACCGATTTCGGCGGCGAGGTGTGCGTCGATGCTCGTCCGAGTCGCACCGGTGTCGGACTTCGCGAGCACCGACTTCGTGCCGCTGGTCCCCATCACGACGACGTCTTCGACGTAGCCGATGACGACCGTTTTCGTCGGGCCGGCGGCCTGCTTTCGCGGCATACACGCCGGCCTGGAGTCGTCGAGGTTCGCCGACAGTTCGTACACCCGCTCCTCGTCGACCTCGCCGCCAGCGCGCTCGATTGCGAGGCGGGCGATGTGAGGCGCCGGCGAGCGCCCCGTCGCCTCGAACAGGCCCTTGAACCCGGCAGTCGGGTTGACCTCGAGGACGTAGTAGCCGTCCTCGCCCTGTACGATGTCGACGCCGGCGTAGTCGAGGCCGACCACGTCGGTGGCCTGTTCGGCCATCGTGACGACCTCCTCGGGGAGGTCGTCCGTCGCGTCCTCGACCTCGCCGCCCAGTGCGACGTTCGTCCGCCACTCGCCCTCCGGCGCGTAGCGGTTCATCGCGCCGACGACGCGGCCGCCGACGGTGTAGATGCGGAGGTCGTGGTGTCGCTGTTCGTCGTGTTCGATGAGTTCCTGGAGGAACGCCTGTCGGGAGCCGACCATCGAGTTGACCGGGTCGTCGGTGTCGAGTTTCCACGTCCCGCCGCCGTGGGTGCCGATGGCGGTTTTGTAAACGACTTCCTCGCCGAACTTCTCCCGGCGACTGTTGAGCGTCTCTCCCGACAGCGCCAACAGTGCGTCGGGAACCTGGATGTCCGCTTCGGCCAGCGCCGTTCCCGTGGCGAACTTGTGAATCGCCGTCATCGTCGTCGTCGGCGTGTTCAACATCGGCCGCATCCGGTCGAGCATCGTCGCCAGTCCGAGCGCCTCCGCCGGCTGTTCCTCCTTCGACAGCAGCAGGCGATTGACGATGATATCGACATCGGGCTCCAGCGTCACTTCGCCGTCCTCGATTTCGACGACGGTGTTCTCTTCGCGGAGCCACTCGGTGCCGTATCCGAGTTGCTCGACCGCGTTGAGTATCGCTTTCGATTCCTTCGAACTGTGAAGGCTGAGAACGCCAACGGTGAGCTCAGAAGACATACTCCTAATCCAGTCGGTTTCGGCAAAACGCTAACGGTCGATGCTCCGCGAGTGCGGAGCCTTTTATATCCTTATCGCCTGTGTCGGGTATGTCGGAACCGTTCACGTACGACGGTGGGGCGGTCGCGCCGGGCGAGACGGCCAACGTCCGCTACACCGTCAGCGAAACGTACCTCGGCGACCCCATTCGAGTTCCCGTCACCATCGTCAACGGCGAGGCGGAGGGGCCGACGCTGTTCCTCTCGGCGGCGGCCCACGGCGACGAACTCAACGGCATCGAAATCGTCCGGGAGGTCGCCCACGAGTGGGACCACTCGGGGCTGTGCGGCACACTCGTCTGTCTGCCCGTCCTCAACGTCCCGGCCTTTATCGCCCAACAGCGGTATCTCCCCATCTACGACCGCGACCTCAACCGCTCGTTCCCCGGCGACGACGCCTCGACGAGCGCGAAACGCATCGCCGCACGCATCTTCCGAAACTTCATCGAACCCTGCGATTTGGGACTGGACTTCCACACCTCGACGCGTGGCCGAACCAATATGCTTCACGCCCGTGCGGACATGGAGGACGACGCGATTGCGCGCCTCGCCAATGCCTTCGCCTCGAACGTCATCATCTCGACGTCTGGACCCGAGGGGACCCTTCGCCGGGAAGCCGCCGACGCGGGAACCCCAACGATAACCGTCGAGCTGGGCGAGGCTCACCGCTTCCAGCGCAATCTCATCGACGAGGCGTTAGAGGGCGTGCTGTCGGTGATGGCCGAGTACGGGATGCGGGATACGGAGACCGTGAAGTGGCCCGGCTGGCGGACGATTATCGACGGCTCCGACGAGAAGACGTGGCTCCGGGCCGACGCTGGTGGATTGGTCGAGATGCACCACGACCGTGGCTCGCTCGTCGAGCAGGGCGACCGGGTCTGTACCATCACGAACCCCTTCAAGACCGACTCGACGGTCATCGAAGCGCCCTTTACCGGCCTGCTCGTCGGCGTTCTGGAGAATCCGTTGGTGTACCCCGGCAACCCCCTGTGTCACCTGGTCAAACTCGACGAGGTAACGCTCCGAGCGATTCGCGGACGAAAGCTCGCCGACCGGGCCTGAATGGTGTCGGTGAGTTGGCGGTTCAGTACGGTGTCACACGTTCGCAGAAGGTAACTACTATACCACCGCGGACCCGACCCTACCGTGCATGAGTCAATCGTACGACCGAGGTCTGATAGAGGACTTCGGGCGGTGGCAGGAGTTCTCCGCCGGCATGTGGGCTTGGATTTTCCACAAGTTCACCGGCTGGGTGCTCATCGGCTACCTGTTTACGCACATAGCCGTGTTGAGTACCTCGACGGTGGATGGGGCCACCTACACGATGACGCTCCAGAGTCTGGAGAGTCTTTTGGTGGTTCGAATCCTCGAAGTCGGCCTGCTCGCAGTCGCCGTGTTCCACATACTCAACGGCGTCCGCCTGTTGTTCGTCGACTTGGGTGTCGGCCTGGAATCGCAGGACAAGGCGTTCTACGCCGCACTGATAGTTTCCGCGGCCATCACGGTCGCGAGCATTCCGACGTTCCTCGTGGGGGCATTCTGAGATGGCAGACTACTACTCCTCGTTCGAACCGAAGGGGACGCGGTGGCTGCTCCAGCGGCTCACCGCGGCGTTCCTCGTCGTCGTGTTGGCGTATCACTTCATGTTGTTACACTTCGTCAACCACGCAGCGGAAGTGACCATCGCCGGGACGACCGCCCGGATGAGTCAGGTCGGCTACTTCATCACGATGGTGTCGTTCCTCGTCGCCGCGACGTTCCACGGCGTCAACGGCGTGTACAACGCCCTCGTCAACCAGGGCCTCGAGGGAACCCCGAAGACGGCCGTCAAGTGGCTGCTCGTCGTCGCAGGTGTCATGCTCGTCGTGCAAGGCATCCGCGTCGCAATCGCCATGACGAACCTCATCTGATATGAGCACACAAGTAACCGAACAAGAAACCGAGACCGAACCGCAGGAAAAAGAGGAGTCCACCCACCAGAAGCGGCGACTCACCGAGAAACACGACCGCGCCGACATGCGCGAGCGTGCCGAGGCGAACCTGAAGGACGCCGAGGAGACGGTGAAGCTGAAGGTGTTCCGGTACGACCCCGAAGTCGAGGGCAAGAAGGACCCGCGATTCGACACGTTCCGCGTGCCGTTCAAGAAGGGGATGACGGTGCTCGACGCGCTCATCTTCGCCCGGGACCACTTCGACTCCAGTCTCACCTTCCGACACTCCTGTCGGCAGGCCATCTGTGGCTCCGACGCGCTGTTCGTCAACGGACGCCAGCGTCTCGGCTGTAAGACCCAGATGTCCGAGTTGGAGTGGCCGGTTCGCATCGAACCGCTCCCACACTCCGAGGTCGTCAAGGACCTCGTCGTCGACATGGAGCACTTCTACGACCAGATGGAGGCCGTCGA
>JBMCDV010000125.1:0-5191 GCA_048618255.1 Natronomonas sp.
CACCGAAACCGTCGACGTCGGCGGCGTGTTCTACGGTGTCGGTCACACGCCCAACACCGACTTCCTGGAGGG
The DNA here is from genome assembly GCA_048618255.1 of Natronomonas sp. Lineage (GTDB taxonomy): Archaea > Halobacteriota > Halobacteria > Halobacteriales > Haloarculaceae > Natronomonas. Next base: position 73 of record JBMCDV010000125.1, read on the forward strand.
AACTGGGGTCGAGCGCGACGATAGCGGCTACATCGTTCCACAGACCGACGCGGACGGTCGCCCGACTGCTCGGACGACCGTCGACGGCGTCTTCGCTGCCGGCGACGTCGCAGACCCCAACTACCGGCAGGCGATTACCTCGGCGGGGACCGGAAGCATGGCCGCACTCGACGCCGAGGCGTATCTGGAGACGCTCTCGGAACCGAAGAAACAACGCATCGAGGCGTAGTCGAGTTTCGACGGGTGACCGTCGCCGAACCGCTCCGTTTGGACGGGTTTGTCAGAACGTTTTGTAAGGCACTCTTCGACCGACCGGTAGAGCGACCAGCATGTCCGACAATCCGTTCACCGATTCGCCGATTTCCCGCCGGCAGTTCGTTCGGCTCTCCGCCGCGACTGGCGGAGCGCTCGCGCTGCCGGGGCAGGCCAGCGCCGACGCGTCGTCGCCGGCGTTCGACGCCGAGTACGAGTACCTCCTGAACCACACGCCCGACGACTACGCGGTACCGACGCTCGTGACGTTCGGCGACGTGGGGAGTCTGCGCGCGATGGAGGCGCTCGTGGACGGGACCCGAACGACCACCGAACCACGGCCGGCGGGCTACGCGACGCTTTCGACGACCCAGGCCAAGCAAGTCGCCGACCTGCCGACGGCGGAGACGTTTCACTTTGCGCCGGGTGCGAACCCCTTCTGGCGACTGGGCTACTACCCGCTCGGCGTCTTCCCGGAGCCCGAACGGAGCGTCGATTACCTCGATTACGAGGAGGTTGCTGCCGGACTCGAACACCTCGCCGACGTACACGACGACCGGATGCGGTTGCTGTCGGTCGGACAGAGCGCGGGCAAGTACAACAACGTCAGCGACCGCCGTGACCCACGCGACGTGTTGCTCGTCGAACTCGCCGAGAACGTCGACGACCGCGAGGCCTTCGCCGAAAAGGAGGGGATACTGGTCAACTGCACCATCCACGGCAACGAGCGGGCCGGTGGCGAGGCCGCACCGCGGTTCATCGAGGAAGTCCTGACTGGCCGTGAGCGACACATCGAGGCGTTGCTGGAGGAGTACGCGCTCGTGTTCACGTTCACGAACCCCGACGGGTGGGCCGCCCGTCGCCCTCAGTACGACAGCAACGGGGTTCCGGGCGCGCCGCTTCACGAACGCGGCAATTTGGGCGGCGACACCAACCGGCAGTTCCCCAATCCCGGGTGGGTGTCGGCGGCTCACACCATTGCCGAACCCCTCGGGAAGACGCTCGACGGCGAGACGCGACCGCCGGGGTACGTCGAGGAGACGACACCCGACACCCTCGCGTTCGTCGAACACTGCCGGAGCTACGAGAACCTCGTCTGTGGTATCGACCTCCACGGGATGTTGACCTCGAAGGACTTCGTGCTCGCCCTCGACGGAGCCTCTCAGTCGTCGACGGACCAACTGCAGAACAGTTTCGACCTCATCGAGGTCATCGACGACCACGTCACCGAAGCGCTGGGTGAGTGGGAGCAGGCCGGCGAGGCCCTGACTCCTCTCACCGACCAGTTCAATCCGAGCGCAGCGGGACTGTCGGCGATTCCCGAGCAGGCGTTCAACTACGGAACGCCCGTCGAGACCATCGGCTACTCCGGGACGGGGTTCGTCGACGAGTGGATGTCGTTCCCGGAAGAGTTGGGCGGGCTCGGCATCCCGAGTCTCACCATGGAGATGGCGTACTCGAATCTCGTCGGTGGGAACGTCTTCGACCCCGCCCGTGTCGGGATGCAGGCTGACGGCTATCGGGCGTCCATTCGCGGGGCCGTCGAGTTCGCCACCCGCGATGTCGAGGGCCGCTTCGAGGGCGACGGCGACATCGCCTACGTCGAGACGGATTCGCTGACCGCCAGCGCCGACGACTTGCCCCATCCCGCCGACGCGCCGGACGCAGAGGAAGCGAGCGTCTCGACGACGAGCGAGACGACGGTTCCAGCGGGCGGAACTGGGGTGGCGACGACGAACGTCGCTCCCGAAACGACCGCATTCGCGGTTCACCCTCACGTCCCGAACTCGGTCGCGAGCGCACGCCTCCGTGCTCCCGACGGCAGCGTCGTCCGTGAGTTCGATGCGACGGAGGGTCGGGCCCTCGGTGGGGCCTGCTGTGGTCTGCCGACGTGGGAGGTGTCGGACCCGGCGCCCGGCGAGTGGGTGCTCGAACTGCGCGACGTACTCGGAGAGGCCAGCGAGGCACGCGCCTCCTTCGTCCAGGCCCGCGGCGCCGGCGAGGCGCCCGACCCCCGCGAGCAACTCGGCTACGAACAGCGCGACTACGAGGTGACGCCGCTGCGGTACTTCGAGGACCTCGCTGACGACGCCGACGTGGCCGTCGACGGCGTGACCGTCGAGGAAGCCGCCGAAGCACCGGCGCCCGGCAAGAGCGTCGGGAAGGGCAACGCGCCCTTCACCGACGGTGTCGACCTTTCGGCGTACGACCACCTCGTCGCCATCCACGACGACGGTGGCGAAGACGAGGCGTACGTCGATACCGTCGAGTCGTTCGTCGAACGCGGTGGAAACCTCGTCCTCACCGACAGCGGCCTGCATCTGCTTTCGGCCTTCGACGGCCTCGATATCACTTCGGGGGACATCTACGAGCAGACGGGCTACGTCGGCCAACTCGATGCAGTGAACGACGACCACCCACTGGTCACCGACCGTCGTCCGATTCAGGACCACCTCTGGTACATCGCGCCGGTCGGCTACTCCGAGGACGAGGCGCCCGTGGTCGCCATCGACAGCGCCGCCTTCGAGGAGTCAGGTGGAACGGTTGCAGGAACCGCCGGCGGCGATGTCGTCGTCGGAACGCTCGAACTCGGTGCGGGAACGATACAGGTCGTCGGGTCGCTGCTGCCGGAGGCCAACCAATCGAACCTCCACCCGTTCGGCATGTGCGACTACGCGACGACGTACTTCGGCCATCTCGTGATGACGAACGCGCTTCGCGGCCAGCAGGTTCGTTCGGTCGACGGCCGGGAGGCAGTTCGGGTCGGTCGTGGTGGCGGCCGATAACGCTTCGTCTCCGATTCCACGTTCCGTCTCGGGTTTCACTTCCGCTCCACTAGCGAAACTTCTTATTCCAGGAAGCGCCAAGACGTGATACTCTCATGGCGCGCGCGGAGAACACCGAGGTCATCGACAAGTTCGAGCAGTTCTACCGCGACTACTACCGCAACGAAATCGGCGAACTCGCCCAGAAGTACCCGAACGAACAGCGCTCGCTGTACGTCGACTGGGACGACCTCTATCGCTTCGACCCCGACCTCGCCGACGACTTCATCGCTCAACCCGACCAGATGCGCGACTACGCCGAGGAGGCCCTCCGCCTGTACGACCTCCCGGTCGACGTGAAACTCGGACAGGCCCACGTTCGGGTCCAGAACCTCCAGAAGACGACGGACATCCGCGAAATCCGTGCGCGCCACCGCGGACAGCTGGTCGCCGTCTCCGGCATCATCCGGAAGGCGACCGACGTGCGTCCGAAAGTGACCGAGGCCGCCTTCGAGTGCCAACGCTGTGGCACCCTCACCCGCATCCCCCAGACCTCCGGTGAGTTTTACGAACCCCACGAGTGTCAGGGCTGTGAACGGCAGGGTCCCTTCGAAATCAACTTCGACCAATCGGAGTTCGTCGACGCCCAGAAACTCCGCGTCCAGGAGTCCCCCGAGGGACTGCGCGGCGGCGAGACGCCCCAGAGCATCGACGTGAACATCGAAGACGACATCACCGGGAAGGTGACCCCCGGCGACCACGTTCGGGTCATCGGCATCATCCACCTCGACCAACAGGAACAGAACCAGAGCAAGACGCCAATCTTCGACGTTTACATGAGCGGCATCTCCGTCGAAATCGAGGACGAGGAGTTCGAGGAGATGGACATCACCGACGAGGACAAGAAGGAAATCTACGCCCTCTCCGAACAGCAGGACATCGAACAGCAGTTCATCGACTCGATGGCGCCCTCCATCCACGGCTACGAACAGGAGAAACTCGCCATCATCCTGCAGCTGTTCGCCGGCGTCACGAAGAATCTCCCCAACGACTCCCGGGTCCGGGGGGACATCCACATCCTGCTGATGGGCGACCCCGGGACCGGGAAATCCCAGTTGATTCAGTACGTCAAGAACATCGCCCCGCGGGCGGTGTCGACGTCGGGGAAGAGCAGTTCCGCGGCCGGGCTTACCGCAGCTGCTGTTCGCGACGACTTCGCCGACGGCCAGCAGTGGACGCTCGAAGCCGGCGCGCTCGTGTTGGCCGACCGCGGCGTCGCTGCCGTCGACGAACTCGACAAGATGGACTCCTCGGACCGCTCGGCGCTCCACGAGGGGCTCGAACAACAGCAAATCAGCGTCAACAAGGCCGGCATCAACGCGACGCTGAAGAGTCGATGTTCGCTTTTGGCGGCGGCGAACCCGAAGTACGGCCGCTTCGACCAACACGAAAAATACAGCCAGCAAATCGACCTCGAACCGGCGCTGCTCTCGCGGTTCGACATCATGTTCATCATCACCGACGTGCCGGACCAGGAGAGGGACAAGGAACTGGCCGAACACATCGTCCAGACGAACTACGCCGGCGAGGTGTACACCCACCAACAGCAGAACCCCACCTCGAACTTCTCGGACGACGAAGTCGAGAAGGCCACTGAAGACGTCCAGTCGGCTATCGACCCCGACCTGATGCGGAAGTACATCGCCTTCGCCAAGCGGAACGTCTTCCCGACGATGACCGAGGAGGCGAAGACGGTCATCGAGGACTTCTACGTCGACCTCCGCTCGAAGGGCCTCGACGAGGGCTCCGCCGTCCCCGTGACGGCACGGAAACTGGAGGCGCTGGTTCGACTCTCGGAGGCCAGCGCACGGATGCGGTTGGGCGACAACGTCGAAAAGCGCGACGCCGAGAAGGCCGTCGACATCGTCATGTCCTCGTTGAAGGACGTTGGCGTCGACCCCGAAACCGGCGAGTTCGACGCCGACATCGTCGAGACGGGCACCTCCAAGAGCCAGCGCGACCGCATCAAGAACATCAAGGCGCTCATCAGCGAGATACAGGAGGAGTACGAGGAGGGCGCTCCCATCGAGGAAGTGCTGGAC